>NZ_BSQE01000003.1:216343-414463 GCF_030268185.1 Pseudomonas sp. NBRC 100443 | reverse complement strand
GTTGTACGAGGACTCGGCCGACATGTAGAAGTGCTTGTCGGCCCACTCCACCGCCGTCATCGGCGGCTCTTTAAACATCCCCTGCAAACCCAGCTTGACCGCAATGCGCAGGTCATTGATCCAGGGTTGCAAGGTACTCATCGAGGATTCCCGGGATGTCGTCGCTGAACTCAGCGGAAAGGTTTCGCGCCAGGGCGATCTCCCGCTCGAAGGACTCCATCACCAAGGGATCAGCATCCGGGTGGCGGCGACTCACCGTCTTGCAGACGGTCTCCAGCGCCGAGCCAATCTTGGCGGCGATTTTCGCCAGGGCGAACGTGGCGAACGGGGCCGGGACCAGGAGCTTGTCCTGGACCTGGTTCTTCTGCTCTTGGGCGTAGGCCTGGGCCGCGGTGAGGCGCAGACGCTCTTGCGTCAGCTTCGCTTCTGCATAGGGGTCGATCCCGTCCGGGTAGTCCCCCTCTGGTTGGTGTTTCCGCTCCGCTTGGGCCAGGCGGTTCTCCAGCACCGAGCGGACGTCGTAGAAGGCCTCGCGGCCGATCCGAGCCACTGGCTCGACGCCCCATTTATCAAAGGCTTGGGTGCTGATGCCGAGGCTCGCCGCCATCCGGCTCTTGTTGAGCCAATGGGGCTGCCGAGTGATGTTCGAGCTGCTCATGACAACACAACAACCAACCCCCGAAATTCGGTCATACATAGTTGGCGCGCGGGGTTCGAATTACCCTCGACGGCCCCACCCCCGGGGAGAACCTAGACAGGGGGTGCCCCAACCAGGGATTTTTTCGCCTTGAGGGTTCCAGCTGGTTTTGGGTTTTGTGCTGGACAATAAGAATCCCGCACCAAAACCGTGCAGCCCCTCAAGGCACGGCGCTGAAGGTCACAAGCCCCGGTTTAGGCCCGCGGCCCCGACTGAGGCCGGCGCCTCCATTCGGTCGGCGTCCGTCCCTGCGCAGCCTTGGCGATGGCCTCCTCTATGTTCGCCTCCAGCCTGGCGTCGTCCTCGGCGATGCGCCGAACGATGTCGAAGAAGCGGAAGCGCGCGCGATACTGAGGGGCGCGCACGAAGGCCAGCACCATCACCAACGCCTTGTCGCGGCGCTCGCCGATGCCGATTGGCACCCGGCCCCGCTTCATCACGAAGTAGGCCTGCTGGTGCCCCTTGGCCAGTGACCTGGCGCTGTCGGTGGCGTTGTGCTTGGAGCCCTCGCGGTACTCCAGGGCACCCAGGCCAGACAGTATCTGGATCATCTGGCCGCGGCTCATGTTGCCGTACTGGTCCAGGCGAGCACCTGCGGCGGGTACGATGAACATCCCCTTGGGCAAGATGCCCCTGGCTCGCAGGTTGCGCTCCGACGCCTTGTCCACGCGCGGGCCGCCAAACACCTGGGGCGCCACCCAGTCTTCCGGCGCCTGCCCCTTCGATGCATGGTCCTTCTCGTCCTTCACCCACAGCGCAGCCTCCAGGCGGTTCGGCGTAGCGCTCAGGATGCGGACAGCATTGCGGGTGAAGGGCGTCGGCTGATCGAACACATCGTCAATCTCCGACCGCAGTGCCTGGTTCGCCTGGTTGGCGGTGTGGTTCAGGGCATCGGCCAGCACACGGTTCGGCAGATCGCCGCCGAGGCTGGCCAGGGAGGCGACTGCGTCGTCCAGGTCCTGGGCACTGATACTTCCCCGCATGGTGCTGTCCTCAGAGGCCGGTGCCTTCGCGGAATTCCTTCACCATCTCGGGCAGCGCCCTGCCCTTGCGCGACTCGCTCCAGGCGAACCAGGCCCGGACGATCACCCAGGCCGGCAGGCCGCAGACGAAGATGATGCCGCACAGGGCGATCATGCCGATGTCGTCCTGCACCCAGTTGCCGATGTCGAGCCAGCGCACCAGGAACGCACCGCCGCAGACACTGGAGACCACGGTGCAGATCATGGCCACCACGAACTCGCGCGGCGTCTTCGGCAGCGTCATCACCATCACCAGGATGGCAGCCAGGAAGGCAAAGAAGCCAAAGGCGCCGAGCTTGTAGAGCGCGATGCCGCCAACTGCTGTCGAGGCAGGCTCGGTCATGGTTGTCCTCATACGGGTGTCCCCAGGCTTCGCCAGCCCTGGCACTGCATAAACAAAAGCCCAGCGCGATGGCTGGGCGTTGGAATTGGTGCGTGTCTCTCCACGCCGTCCGCCACAGGCTCACCATCGCCAGCGCCCTAGTGCACCGGTCTCGATGGATCACCACATGCCAGCCCCGAGGTATCGGAGCGCAGTCCGCATGGGCTGCCAGGGTTTTATCCGCTCACCGCACTCCTGGCTGATCGGTGTCCGGTCTCCCCCTCTCGGGCCGCGCCGGCTGCGTAGACGATGGGCACAAAAAAACCCGGCACAGTGGCCGGGTTCTTCGATGCGTCTAGCTGCGTTCACAGCTGTTCACGCTGCCATAAAACCACCCCCCATTCCGCGCGTAAACACTTTTTCAGTCCGCATCCCTCAATCGCTCCAGGGCGCAGTCGATCCAGGCTACGCCGGCCTTCACCAGCTCCCGGACCTTGGCTTCGCTCAGGCTGTGCTCGCGGGCGATTCGCAGGGCCGGCCACTTCGCGCCGAAGTAGAGCCACACGAAGTCGCCCATCTGGCGATCACGGCTCACCAGCTTGGCCAGGGCCTGGTCGACGACCTGGGCGACCTCATCGGTGATGCGGTAGGCCTTCCCCTTGCCCATCGGATTGCGCTGGCTCATCACCGCCGCCATCTGCGAGACGTAGCCCGGAACCCCCATGCCATCCATCCGCCAGTGCCCCCACTGCTCCAACAGGTACTCGGTGTCACCCAAGGGCTTGTCCGTATAGGTGCGCGGTCGAGTCATGCAGCCCCCTTCGGCGGCGGGGTGATCCCCAGGACATCGCGCAGCAGTTGCTCGGCCGCGGCGCCTTTGACATTGCCCTGCAGCACCCAGGCCTTGGCGAAGTCCTCGAAGCCGAGGGGCGACGGGCTGCCCATCCAACTGGCGACCAGCTGGAGCAGGCATGCCATCACCGTGGGCCCGGCGGCCATGGATGGCAGTTCCTGGGCCAGCACCTGGAGCAGCTTGCGCTCGGGCTGGGTCATGCATTTACGCGGCGCGAGGGCCGTTACGTTGGTCATGCGGCTTTCCCCTTGCCGTACTGGCGGCCCTTGAACGGGCGGTTCATCTCGACCTCCTCCTGGGAGGGCTCGCGGTAGCCGAACAGGTTGACGAATCGGCCGTACTGGCCCTGCTGCTGGACGTGGCACATTCCGGGCGCCGCGTTGCGGTTCTTCGGCATGAGGATCTCGGTGATGCCGTTCTGGCCCTCCTCTGTGTCCATGTCGCGGTGGACGATGAGGATGCAGCTGGCGTCGGCCTCGATCTCGCCAGAGTCGCGCAAGTCGCTGGCCTGGGGCCGCTTGGCCTTGCCGGCGCGCTTGGTCGACTCCCGGTTGAGCTGGGAGAGCTCGATAACGGGGACGTCCAACTCCTTGGCCAGGCGTAGCAGGGCCTTGCTCACGGCGCCGACCTCGTCCGCGCGCGTGCGCCCCTTCACCTCGACCGGCACCAGGCCCAGGTAGTCCACGACGATGCCGGCCAGGCCGTGTTCACGCTTGGCGCGCCGGGCGATCGAGCGCATCCGCGAGGGGGTGACGGCGGGGTCGTCGCAGATGAACAGGGGTGCGTCCTTGGACTGGTTGGCCGCAACGTTGAGGCGCTGCCAGTCCTCCTCGTCCATGTCCTTGGGCGACTCCAGGCGCTTGAGGTCGATTCCGCCCAGCGAAGCGATCGCGCGGATGCCCAGTTCCTCCTCGGGCATCTCCAGGGAGAACACCAGCCAGGGCTTGCCGCGCTTCACCGCGTTGTGCTGGGCGATCTGCAGGGCCAGGGTGGTCTTGCCGCTGCCGGGCAGGCCGGCGATCACGGTGACCTTCTTCGGGCGGATGCCGCGCATCAGCCTGTCGAGGTCGTCCAGGCCGGTTTCCTGGAACTTCGGCAGCCGGTCGTTGAGGCCGTCATCGATCTTGTTACAGGCCTTCAGCACCACCTCGTCCAGGCGCCGATAGGCCGGCGCGTCGTCGTCCAGGTCGCGCAGGTCGGCCATCGCCTCCTGCGCTCTGGCGATGATCTCGGCCAGCGGACGGTCCTCAGTGGCCAGGTCCTCGACGGTGCGCGCGGCGTCGATCAGCCGGCGCAGCACGGCCCGCTCGCGCAGGTGCCGCGAGTAGGTGCGCCAGTTCGCCGTCGACGGGACGTTCCTGTTGATCTCGCCGGCATAGGCCAGCGTGCGCCCCTCGCTCGGCAGCGTCGGCCGGACCTGGGCCACCGTCACCGGATCGACAGGCACGCCCTCGGCGTGGAGATCGGCCATAACCTGGAACAGCGCGGCGTTGTCGTCGAAGTAGAAGTCCGCCGCGGTGATCCCCTCGATGATCTGGTCCACCAGGTTCGTGTCCTGCTGGGCCGCGGCGCGCAGGATGGCGCCGAGCACGCCGTGCTCGGATTCGAGGCTGTACAGTTCCCGGCTCATGCAGGCACCCCGCCACGGGCCGAACCCCAGGTGAAGCGGACGGCACGGCCGCCCTGGCGCAGGCGGTCCAGCGCCCGCTCGCCGATGAAGTCCTGCAGCGTCAGCTCCCCGGCCTGGGCCGCAGCGGTGTCGGCCGGCAGGTTGGAGATGAGCACGGTGGGCAGCACCTGCTGGTAGCGTTGGTCGATCACCTCGTGCAGCAGGCTGCGCTCGTACTCGGTGCCGCCCTGGGCGCCCACCTCGTCGATCACCAGCAGGTCGAAGCCCACCAGCTCCTCGATCACGTCGCGCTCGGTGTACTGGGCGCTCCTGGCCATGGCGCCCTTGGCCACCCGGATGATCTGGGCGGCGCTGGTGATGACGGCCTGGGCGCCATGCTCGCGGATCACGTGCTGGGCAATGGCGCTGCCCAGGTGCGTCTTGCCGGTGCCGACGTTGCCGACCAGCAGCAGCGAGCGGCCGGCCTCGTAGTGCTCCGGGAACTGCTCGGCGAAGTCGCGACAGCGGACCAGTACCTGAGCCATCGGCACGCTGCCGTCGGCCTGGTAGCTCTGGAACGTGGCATTGCGGAAGCGCGGGGTGATCCCCGAGCCGATCAGCAGGGCGTTGAGCTTGCGCTGCTGGTTGACCTGCAGGGCCTGCAGGTGCTGCTCGCTGCCTTCCGGCGAGGTGCGCAGGCCGGCGAAGTGGCAGGCCGGGCAGCCATTGGCGAGCATGCCGCCGCCGTACTGCTCCACGCTGACTTCGGTGTAGCGACCGTGCACCGGGCATTCGGCGCCGTTGTCCGGCCCCTGGGTGCGCTCGGGAGCGCGGACGAAGTTAGAAATTCGGGCCGTCATGATCGGGCTCCTCCTGGTACATGTCGGGGGTGTGCTTGGGGAGGTTGGTGAAGTTCGAGGGCTTGGCGCCTGGGGGCCGGCCATCCTTGTCCGGGAACAGGCCAGTCCAGCCATTGGTGACGCTCTCCAGGATCACCGCATCGGGATTGGGGTGGTCGGCCAACTTCGCCGCCTGCTGGCTGCACGAGGTCGGCGTCAGCGGCTTGCGGATCTCTCGCCGGTGCTGAACCCACTTCGCCCAGGCTTCGGCGCTCACGTTGTCCGGCTTGGCGGTCAGGGGATCGAACGCCGCGTCACGCTTCTTGCGCACAGACTTCGGCGCCGGCTCGTCCTGATCGCCTGCCGCGCCAGCGGCTTCCCCCTCGGGGGGTAAGGGGGGTTCTTTTCCCTGTCCCTGTCCCTGTCCCTGTCCCTGTCCCTTCTTAGCCGTGACCAGTGCGTGACCTGTCACGGTGACAGGCGCGTGACCCGTCACGGACTCGTCACCGCCAAGGCGCGACACCTCGTCACGCAATTCCTTGGTCTTTATGTTCCAGGGGAGAACCACGCCGCGCTCGCGGAGCCAAGCGAACATCGCCTGGCGAGCATCGCGCTCACGCCGCTTGCGCTCGTTCTCCGCTGCCTTGCCCTCCCGGTACTCCAAACGCTCGGCCCACGCCTCTAGGGCCTTCTCGGCAACGACAGGGTGGTAGAGACGACCATCGGAGCATTCGACGAATCCGCGCAGTGCGCCTTCACGAACCTTGCGCCAGCCCTTCAGGTCGGTTCGACCATAGCCGGCATAGGCGGCCAGCGTGGCGTCCGCGTTCGGAAGAGAGCCAGCCGGAACCTGGTTCCATGACGCACACCACAGCAGCACGGCGGCGCGGAACTCGTCTCCAGTTGCCTCGATGGCCAGATCGCTATCACGCAACCGATTGACGTCCAGCGGCATGAACGGGAGCCCGCGCAGATCGCAATCAGCTGGCGTGAACGGATCAGGAAGCGACATCGCCACCCTCCTCCTTCTCAGACCACCAGGTCTTTTCGGTGCGCAGCAGGATGCGCGCGTGTGCCATGACCGCCCGCAGTTGATCCGGCGAGAGGAGCACCAAGTCTTCCTCGCCCATCGAGGACGTCTGACTGATGGCGAAGTAGCCGCCTTCGGTGAGGTACACATCGGTTTCGAAAGTCGGTTTGAGCCTCATATGTCGAGCTCCTCGGTGATCCGGCGGATGAAGTCGTCGTAGGCCTCAGCCATGACGAACCCCTGCTGTTCCAGCGCTTCGCGGTAGGCCTTGGCAGAGCCGTACAGCACCCACCGTTCGCGCTCCGGCAGATCGCGGAATTGGTTGTAGGAGGGCCAGGGACCGGCAATCACCGGGAGCCCGGGGACGAAGGAGCCGGGCGAGCCCGGGGTGCCCCGCGCGGGGCTGCGGGTGCTCATCGGGCACGCTCCAGGCGCTCGACGAGCGTCCGCAGCTTGCGCTTGAGGCGGGCGGTCAGGTCGCGCTGCTCCACCCAGCGCCGGTACGCAGCGTCGGTGAAGCGCAGGACGCCCTCGAAGGCCTCGTCGTCGGGGTTGATGCGCCGCCGATCGTCCGGATAGGGCCGGCCATAGGCGTTGAAATAGGTCGAGTACATCGTGTTGAGCTCGCGCCGCAGGGCGTTCCGGCGCGTCTCGGCTTTCTGGTAGGCCACCGCCGCCTCGGCGATCAGTTTCATGTGCTGCTGCTCGTCGAATACCTTGCTCATTGCTTCACCTTCTGGACCAGGCGGAACCGGCCCTCGAAATACGGATGGGTGGCCTGGGTCTCGCTGACCATCTGGCACTCGGAAACGAAGCGGCGGAACACCGCGGTGATGTCGCTGGATGCCCACACGGCGTATTGGCTACCCTGGGCTTCCTCATGGCCGTTGCGGACCATCCCCCAGGGCTTCGGGCTGATCGGCATCTGGCGTACCACCGTGTTCACCACGGTGGCCGACAGGCCGTAGCGCTCATGGATCACCTCGCGGATGCGGGTGATGGGCATGCAGTTCTGCGGGCAGTGGTCCCAGACGCGCGACTCGGCCAGGTCCTCCACGTGCTGCTCGATCCGCTCAATGGCGACCTGGTGCTGGGCCTGCTGCTGCTCGATCTTCTGCTGCCGGCGCTCGAGCTGCACCTGGATCTGCGCATGGGCGAGCATCTGCTCGGCCTGGGTCATCGGCCGGTTGAGCTGCTCTGTCACGCGACGGCGCACGGCCTTCGATTCGCGCATGAGCACCCACATGCACTGGTCGCGGCTCATCCGCAACTCGACCGACTCGGTCTTGTTCGGGTTCTGCACTACGAAAGTTTCGTAGTGGTCTCCCTGCAGCTCATCCTGACAGCGAGCGACGAAGTCGTTCCGACGCACCGGGGCTTCGCCGAAGTCGACGCGGGCCTGGTTGACGAGGTCCAGCAGCTCGCTGCTGGTCATGGTGGCGGCCTGGCCGCCCGTGGTGGTGGTCAGGTCGTTCACTTCGAGGCCTCCTCGATCGCCTTCAGGCGGATCTCGAACTGCTCGCGGTCGCAATCGAACTGGTTGTGCCAGTCGTCTGCGTTGTAGATGGCCATTCCACAAAGGCCGGCGAAATGGAACATCGAGGGCTCCCTGTCCAAGCTCTCGCGCAGGACAAGCAAGGTCGACCGCAGCATGTCGATGCAGTCCATCGCGCAGCTGACCTTGAACGCGGCTTCCTCGGCGATCCGTTGAATCTCGGGCTTCTGGCTCATGCCGGCACCCCCAGCTTGCCCAGCAGGCCGACGAGGTCTTCGCCGGCAAGCCTGGCCATGGTGATGATCGCGAGATGGATGGCATCCACCTGTTCGCCAGTGAGGCGCGGCCCTGGCTCGCCCCCCCTCGAAAGCCAGGTCTTCGCGAACAGCGACAGCCAGGTCGCCGACGGCGGTGATGTAGCCCTGGAGCTGATCAGCCAGGGCCTGCACTTCAGTGCGCTTAGCCATTGGCCACCTCCCCGCCTTCCAGCGCGGCGCGTACCAATGCCAGGGCCGTCTCGTTGGCATGAAGCAGCAGCGACACCTGACAGGAGACCGCGGGTTCGTCCAGGATGGCCAGCAGGCCGCCGCGCACTGCATCGAGCAGATCCAGCGCGCTGTCCAGCGCCTGGTCAGCGTCGACTCCCTCTACGGTGGCGAGCACCGCGGCATTCCCCTCGGAGCGCTTGGAGAGATCGACAGGGGGATGCTCGCGAAACGTGATTCCGATGGTGGTCCGGCTCATGGCTTGCTCCCCTTGTTCAACTGGGTGTTCGCCGAGTCGAGCAGCGCCTTCGCCCCCTCCAGCAGGAAGGACAGGCAATAGGCCGACTGCTCAGCATCCTCAGGATCACCGTCGGTGATCAGGCGGGTCAGGTGGACGCAACCGGCGAGCAGGTTGCTGCTGCCATCCAGGCAGTCCTCCACCGTCAGGCCGTCCACGGGAGCGAACGGAGACTGGCAGGAGATCAGAGCCTCGAATTGCTGAATGGCCGAACTGGTGACCTTGGTTTCCAAGGCGGCGCGAGTGGCGGCGGTCATGCTTCACCGCCTTCAGCTTCAAGGCCGCGGACACAAGCCCATTGCATGCTGGCTGCAGTCTCCACCAAGACACGGATGGCATGGATCTCCAAGCCATTCATGCTGCCCTCAAAATCACCCTGCAGATCGTGACCAACCTGCTTCAGCAAGCTGCTAATGCCGTCCAGCAGACGGTCGGCTTCGCGCATCATTTCCATCAACGGAACATCAGAATTCACTCTGAGCGCCGCATGGCCCGAGCGGGTTGCGAGGTAATGGCACTCGGTGGTCTTTGCCTGTTGCGCCAAGGCCGGCGCTTTGGTATTTTCGTCTTGCATGTTTCGTCTCCTTGAGACAAAGAAGTACCCGCCACCTGCGCTAACAGGTGGTTCTGAAGAGCCCGGTACCAGCCGGGCTTTTTGCTGTCTGGCGTTTGGGAATCAGCCAGGACGGAAGATGGCGGCCGAGACGGAAGGATTCATGCGGAAGCCTCGGCACTGGGTGGAATGAAGTTCTGATCAGCAGACGACACGAAGCTGGCCCCCATCGCCTTCGGCCAGCTCGTTCTCCATGCCGCGCCGAATCTCGAAAGCACGGGCCTCGACGAAGCGGAGTGTCTCGATAGCGCCGGGCAGCAGCGGGCGATCCTGGGCATCGATCTTTCCGTCAGCCAGGACTTCGCCGCACGCGGTCACCGCATCGCCGAGGCGCGACACCAATTGACCAAAGGCGCTCACAGGGCAACCGTCGGCGCCAGACTCCCGAGCAGCGACCAGGCCATAGCGAGCGGCCAACTCGGCAACGCAACGCTCGCGGCGCTCAGGATCAAGAGCCTGCACCCAGGCCTCCTCTACCCAGGACGGCAGATCGACCTCCCCATCCATCCAGCGCTCGACTCGCTTGCTCCAAGCCTTGTAAGCGCGGCCGTAGGCAGTCACGTCGGCGGTAACCGTCAGGGCGGTCAAGTCCGGATAGCCACGCTCGGCGGCACGCTCCGGCGCCATCTGGAAGAGCGCGGCGTTCAGCGACTCGCCGAAGCCATCCTGACTGATAGCGGTGCGAGCAATCATGTCGCGAGCGAAGGCGATCAGGACGCCCTCGCGGGTCAGGCTGTGTCGGAAGTTCGACGTATTCATGCGGTGCTCCAGGTTCTAATCTGCCCCCATCAGAAGGAGGCGGCGGTGTGCAGTTACTGGTCAGGCGGCGGAACGACGTGGCGCGGCACTACGACGAAGCTCGGAGGGATTAATCTCCTTCCCCCTGGCCAAGGACAGGCCCGCTATGCAGTCGGCGTAATTGGTTTCCCCGGTGTACTCGGTGCGAGGCAGGACGCCCGAGGCAGCCCACTTGTAGACGGCGCGAACGCTCACGCCGCAGGAGGTCGCAACAGCTGCAGCGCCACCGGCGTCTTCAATCGCTTGCTTGAGGGTGCTCATGGAACCTCCAGACCTTAATGAACCATAAGTACATATTAGATCGGAACTGAAAGTACAGGCAAGCACATGGGATAGTGAACCTATGGTTCAATCAATCAATATCCGGCAGGCCTTCGTCGCCCGCCTTAAGCAAGCTGCTAGCGCTTCAGGGATTTCTGACTGGGGCCTTGGTGCTCGCCTATCAGAAATAACCAAAGTGACACCGAAGGCAGCAAGCAAATGGCTGAACGCTGAAAGCATGCCGGGACGTGTCAACATGGAGTCCATCGCCAAGGCTTTTGGCGTTCGCGTCGAATGGCTGGAATACGGCCTGGGCGAAATGCGCGAATCGGACCAGGCGAAGACCGAGCCCGAACCTTCGGCGGACTCATCCGATGACGAATACGTCCACGTCCCGCTGAAGAGCGCCAGGGGCGCAATGGGCCGCGGCTACGAGAACCCCTACGTCGAAGTGAAGGGGCATCTGGCGTTCAAGCGATCCTGGATCATGGCCAGGGGCTTGAACGTGAAATATCTGGAAGCCTTCTATGCCGACGGGTGGAGCATGCATCCCACCATCAATGATGGCGACGTGGTGCTGTTGAACAAGGCCCAGAAAGAGCCGATCCACAACACAATCTTCGCCCTCAATGGCGCCGACGGCGTGATCATCAAGCGCCTGTCGTATGCGAGCGCCGTGAACCAGTGGGGACTGATCAGCGACAACCTCGACAAACGCGAATTCCCTGACCAATGGCTGGACGAAGACGATGAGCCTATGGCGCTGATGGGGCAGATTGTTTGGCGCGGCGGGGATCTGTAAGAAATGGGAATGAACAAACCCACCCAACTGCTCAAGCACGACCTCAAGTCCATAACGGCGGACCTAAAGTGGGCTTCCGTCGACTTGGTGAAGATCGCCGAGCGCCTGAGCCAGTCAGGCAATGAGATTGACGCCTGGGCTGTACTCCGTATCGTTGGGGTGCTCATCAACGGCGAGGACCGTCTTGGCTCATACGCCAACGAGGTCAAGGCGGGGCGGATAACGCGGAGCAAGGGCTGATTGGGCCGGGCCGCGTGGCTATAGGAAGATCATGGGGGGAAGTGAGTCTTCATAGCTCAGAATCAGCATTCAGGACGAGCATCGAACATGGCGAAGCAGAAGCGCTCCAACAATACAACCTATGTAAAGAGCATAAAAATTACCAGCTTTAGGGGACTTAGCAATATTACAGTCCCACTTGGAAGGCGAATAACATTGCTATGCGGTAAAAACGGGACATCCAAGTCTTCAATTTTGGGCATAGCAGCTCAGGTCTTCAGTTTCGAGACCGACTACACCAAGAATGAATCGCTAACATTTCGCACTCTAACCGGCTCCAAATTTGAATCTAGAGTGTCTGAGCACTTCAGGCTTTCCAAGAAATTTGATAAGCCAGATTCCATGGATACATCCGTTTCCATTTATGATGGCTATACCTCTGAAGAAGTTGATTTAGCCCTGAAGCTCTATGACTCAAAAGACAGATCAAAGCCGCGCCCCATCGTTCGGGGGAATACTCTTGCTGATGGTGAGAACACAAGCCGTAACGCAACTCACCCGGTTATCTATTTAAGCCTGAAAAGACTCACACCGATATCTCAGCGCACTAGATATACCGAGCACGACATTGAGTTCCTAACAGAACATAGGCGGGACTTTGTCGCTCTCAGCAATAAGCTTTTAAGCAAGCGCTCTGCAACATCGGTTACAGCAACGACCGGAACAATTAAATCAGCCGCTGCGCATGGCAATAATTATGATCATGACTCTGTATCTGCCGGAGAGGATAATGCCGGACAGATTCTTCTGGCACTATTTTCTTTTAGAAAGCTAAAAGAGGAATATCAAGATTACAAGGGCGGCTTACTCTTAATTGATGAAGCTGACGCAGGACTGTTCCCTGCAGCACAAAAGCAGCTAATTAAGATACTCACAGACGAATGTAAAGATCTAGACCTTCAAGTAATAATGACATCGCATTCACCGACAATGATCGAGGACATTCAGAAGCTCAGCACTCTTAACTCTGAAAATTATCAAAACATATATCTAAGCGACACGTATGGACCAATAAAAATACAAGAAAACGTGACATGGCCGCAGATTTATGCAGACTTGCACGTGCAGACAATCCCAGTTGACACAAACTTACTACCAAAAATAAATGTGTACTTTGAGGATAAGGAAGCATTTGATCTTTACAGCTCGATAATAACAGATAGGACCATAAAGAAAATCACGAACACGCTAAAAGATGTGGCACTTGGATGCACTGAATACATAAAGCTTGTAAAACGAAAAATACCTGAATTTAGCTCAAAAAGCTTGATAATTCTTGATGGTGACGTGGACAGCACCAAGGGTATGGACAGCATAGTAAAGCTGCCTGGAATGCTGCCACCAGATCAATTAATTTTTGAGTTCTTATTCAATCTATCTCCAGACGACCCTTATTGGAAAAATCAAGCAGGTTTTACCAAGCCAGTGTTCATGACTCTCTGCGACAAAATATCAGACACACTGAAGATCGATCCGGCAGATGAAATAATTGACATTGGGAAGCTTATTTCGGATTACCGCGATACATCTAACACGGAAGGCCAGAGACTACGAAATCATTTTAAAGACTTCGCGAAACAACAAGTTTTTCTAAAGATGGTAAATGGCGGTGCGGCACAAAATCCATATAGAGCGTGGGTAAAGCATAATCCGGATCTGGCGGAAGATTTTCGTGACCGCCTAAGGAAGGCCCTGCGGAATACGATGATCAATGGCCACGGTGTCGACTCTGCATTGCTTACCAGCCTAGAGCCTGCCTAGACTGCGCAAAGGGCGTGAGTTTCGAGGCTGGCCAAGTATACTGCGCGCCGCTATCATGGGGCTGAAGCCCCTCAGGATTAGACCACGATGTACTCAAACAGGCTCTACACCCCTCTGCGCTACCCTGGCGGCAAGGCTCGCTTCGCGCCCTTCATCGCTAAGGTGATGGAGCTGAACAGGCTCACCGGCGGCCACTACCTAGAGCCTTACGCAGGGGGCGCCGGAGTTGCGCTTGAGCTTCTATTCCACGAGCATGCTTCGCACATCCATATCAACGATCTGGACCCTGCTGTAAACGCCTTCTGGGTCGCAGCAACTCAACATGCCGACGACCTATTGCGCCTCCTGCATGACACTCCTATAGACATGGATCAGTGGCACTATTGGCGCGGCATCATGCTTGGCCAACATGAAGCGGGCCCAGCAGAGCGCGGGTTCGCAACGCTTTTCGTGAACCGCACCAATCGATCTGGCATCCTGAAGGGCGGCGTGATCGGCGGTAAAGATCAGACCGGGCCCTATAAGCTAGACGCACGATTCAAGAAGGATGCGCTTTCGGCGCGGATTGCCAAAATCGCCGAGCGCGCCAGTTCTATTTCGGTCTACTGCGAGGACGCTCGCGACCTTCTGCTTCGCTGCGAAGAGTTCCTGCCTAAAAAGTCGCTCATTTATCTTGATCCACCTTACTATGTAAAGGGCCGTGGTCTTTACAGGAACTACTACGATCACTTCGACCACCTAGCGATAGCCAAGGTTATTAAGCCGAGAAAGTTTAATCGCCCTTGGATGGTCTCTTACGATAACGCGAAGGAAATTCGCGACATGTACCAAGGGAAAGAAGGTCTCACCTATGGCCTGTCCTACTCAGCTCAAGAACGGTATCTAGGTGATGAGGTGATGTTCTTCCAGAGCGGAATGAAAATTCCAGACGAGGCTCAGCTTCCGCCTACCTCGCTAACCGCCTAGCACGAGCCCCGCACCCGCGGGGCTTTTCGTTTCCGCCCCTTGACCGCCCTACCCGTTTTGGTAAATTTTCCCTGCCCTGGAGCTGGGAAGACAGCAGCTACCAGGACAAGGCCGCGCCATTGAGTGCGGCCTTTTCGTTTCCGGCCTAAGCTGAATTCCCTGCTCTGGAGGTTCCCATGGCCGACTCCCTTCTCCCCCGCCCCGCTCTACCGCCTAAGCCTGAACATCAACGCCATCGGCTCGGCTGTCGAAGAACTAGCGATCTGGGTTGAGCAACGAGGTTCCACCGAGACCTCAGACGCCGTGAAGCTCCACTTGGAGACGCTGATCGAGAATGCGGAGTTCATTTCTGAGGCGCTGGTGGAGCCGATTGCGCGCGAAGAAGAGAGATAGCAAAGCCCCGCTGCGGGCTACTACTTTTGGTCCTTCATAATGTCGAGAAGGTCCTTTGCCGTTTGCATGCTCAATGGCAGCGGCGAGTCCTGCCCCTCTGATGCTTTCTCCCGATGGTGGAAGTAACGCATCAAAGCTATGAGCAGGACTGTTGGTATAGATGCCAAAGCCAAAATGATCGGAATGTCAGTGGCTGCATGGGACTTAAAGCTGAGCACGACATACCACTTCCCAAAGACGAAGCGACCATTACCGAGGAAGATGAACCCAACCAGCATAAGGTAGAAAAAACCAACCAACTGCATGGCTCGCCGGGCCAGCTTCTGCTCCCATTCGAAGCGCCAAATTTCCTTTCTCAGATAGTTCTGAAGGATTTTTGGATCTACGGAGCTTTCGCCTTCGGCCAATCCCTGGTCGTCGTTGCTCATAGGATGCCGAGGTTTCTCAGGCGATATTCCATTGCGGCGGTCGAAACACCGAAGGTAGCGGCCAGCTTTTTAAGATCGGCAACCTTCTCTTCGAAAATCATGTGCTTCACCAAGGCGGCGGGCATCAGAAGCGATGCGGCAAAGCGGTTTGCCGCAACCTCTCTAGGGTCGCGCACGCTAGCGCTCATCTGCTTGTCGGTATCACGCGGGGCGTCAACATCGCCATTTATATGGTGCCCGATCTCATGAGCTACCGTGAAGCGACGGCGTACTGCGGAATCAGCAGGATTGTAGGTAATCAGCGGATCACCATCGCGATAGCTGTAATGGCCGCTTTCGCGGTCAAGCGGCGAACCTGCCTGAACCTCAATGCCCATCTTCTCGGCAATGGCGATGGGGTCGACTGGAAGCTTGAAGTCCCAATGAGCCTTCAGGACGTCAAGCGCGGTGCTGTATCTCATGCGTCCCTCCTCTCTATGGCTGATGACAAGCTTTTGGCGGCGACATTATGCTTGCGCCGTTCCAATAGTCAATTTGGGCGCAATTGGCATTGTTTGCAAGGGTGGTACGAGTCAGAACTGCTCGACGTCCAGCAGCGCCCAGGGTCGCAGCCCCTGCTCCTTGGCCTGCTTCTCGGCCGCCAGTATTGCCTCGGTCCGGCTGATGCTCCGCGAGCGGTGCTCGAAGCGGAACGCCGGGCCGCTGGCTTCCCTCACGCTCAAGACCACCAAGTAGCCGCCAACCGGCCTGCTGGCGTCCTTTGTCGTCTTCTTTTTGACCGGAGCAATCCCCAAGGCTTCGCGCATCTGAAGTTCGAGGTCTTTGGTAGAGGGCATCTGGCTGGACTCGCAGAGAGGGGCGGCGATTATCGCAGCTTCCAGGACACGCCGGTGCCCATTCGCTGGGCGGCACATCATTTCGATACCCCCCCTTTCTGGAACCAATTAGAACGGCGCCACCTCCTCGTGCAGGCTCTGCACCACCATTTCCTCGCTGTAGGCCTCCTCCCCACAGTCCTGGGCACCCTCCTCCTCTGACGGCTGCCACGTCAGCAGCACCGTCCCGTCCTCGTTCCGCGTCATCTCCAGGCCTTCCGTCTCGGCCAAATCCTCGAGCACCTGGCGCCACGCCAGCTCCGCGTCGTTGCCCAGCTTCCAGATCGTCGTTCGGCGGTTCGCCTGCGCCTTCGGTACATAGAACTTATCCATTAAAAACAACCACATGTGTACCAGTCCAAAATTTGTACTTTTGGTTCTTGACCACAAGTGAACTATTGGTACATATTAACTTCACGCCAGCACGTTGCGGCGCCAGGCCACCGAGCCGGCCATGCCGCAGGAGAGCGAGATGAACCTGATCAGTTACAGCTTCAAAGACCGCCCCGTGCGGGTGGTCACGGATGAGCACGGGGAGCCGTGGTTCGTTGGGAAGGACGTGTGCGAGCTGTTGGGCTACACCAACCAGAACGACGCCATGAATCGCCATTGCAAGGGTGTCGTGAAACGCTACCCCCTTGCCACGGCGGGCGGCACGCAAGAGATGCGCGTCCTCTCCGAGCCCGACACCCTCCGACTGATCGTCAACAGCCAACTACCGGCAGCCCAGGAGTTCGAACGCTGGGTGTTCGAGGACGTGCTGCCCTCGATCCGCCGTACCGGCAGCTACACCATCGGCCAGCAGCAGGCGCCAGCCCTCACCAGCGATGCCGTCATGATCATCGAGTCGATGAGCCGGACGCTGAACCTGGCGCCCTCGGCCACGCTGGGCATGTATCAGCGCCTCGGCGCCAAGGTCGGACACGCCGATCTGCTCCCGGCCTACGCCGTAGACAGCCCCGATGACGACGGCACCAGCCACGTCACTGCTGCTCTCTCCGACCTGCTGCGCTCGCATGAGGTCCAGGCGTCCGCGCAGAAGGTCTACAAGCTGATGCAACAGGCAGGTCTCGTGGAGCGCCTGAGCCGCCCCAGCACCAAGGGCAATGGCATCCGCGAGTTCTGGACGCTGACCGAGAAGGGCCTGGCGTTCGGCAAGAACATCACCAACCCGAACAACCAGCGTGAGGTCGCCGTGCACCTGTACGTCGACAAGTTCGAAGCGCTGTTGCACTGCCTGCACGACGAGACCTTGCAGTAACAGCCCAGCAGTAAGCAACCGAGTTTTGCGAAAGCCATCAATCGCGGCAGGCCTTCGGCTTGCCTGAAAAAGGAGATTCACATGCTGATTTTGACGCGCCGCGTAGGCGAAACCATCCGCATCGGCGACGACATCGAAGTCGTGGTGCTCGGCGTCAAGGGCAACCAGGTACGCCTCGGCGTGGCCGCCCCGCATGACACCGAGGTTCACCGCGAGGAGATCTACCAGCGCATCCATGGCGCAGAACCGCTCCATCAGCCCACGGCCGCCAGGAGCTGCTGACCATGGAGAAAATCACCCTGGTTCTGAAGCCCGGACTGGGCCTCAACTTCGAAGCAATGCGCCCCGCCCTGCAAGCTGGCGCAGCGGTGGCCATCGGCCGCGGCGGCGCCGTGATCGAAACCCTGCTCGCCGGTGACGCGCCCGGCAGTATGCTGCGATTGATCGGCCGCCTGAGCGAAGGCGTTGACACCCTTGAGGACATTGCCGACGGCCTGGAGAACACCCTGCTGAACATCGAGCGGCACGCCGAGGCTGGGCAGAACGGCTCCGCCCTTCAGGCCATGGATGCCCTGCGCCGCATCCGCGAGCTCACTGCGGCATTCCTGGATAACTCCGGAGCGCGCGCAGAGCGAGGCGTCCCTGCCTCTGGCGCCGCTGCAGAACCGGATTACCCTGGCGCCGCAGCCGCTCGCCGCCGGGTTGATCCCGGCGAGCAACCCCATTCCGCTCAGTCTCTTCCCCGCTGCGGCATCTGCAGCGAGCAAGGCCACGCCGAGGAGAACTGCCACTGGAAGTATGCCCGCGATGCCCTAGCCTTCGCGCAGCGGCTTGATCAGCATCTGCTGTCGCGCGCCCAGGCCGAACAGCAGTTGGCAGAGCTTCCCCCGCTGGAAGAACACCTGGCCCAGGTCGAGCGGGTGGCTGCCGATCTCCGCGAGCACGGCCCTTACCGTGTGCAGCTGAAGCCCTGCAGCTTCTGCGGCGGCCCGCCGGTGCCGTTTGTCCAGCTTGCCGACCGGGGCTTCGGCGCTGCGCCACGACTGGACAGCTATGGTGACGATGGTCTCTCGGTCGAAGCCTTCGTGTTCTGCCACGAGTGCGGCGCCCGCGGCCCGATCCATGAGGACGACATCTTCGACGCCAGCGACTATGACTGGGCGCTCGAGGCCGGCGTGGACCTCTGGCAGAACCGCGATGAGCGTCACGCGCAGCTGTACCTGGCCGGCGAGGCCGAAGGCCTGAACTTGTTCCCTCGCCCTGACATTGCGCCCGGCCCCGGGGCGCTGTGCGCGGGCGTTGACGTCGCTACCGACCGCGTGGAACTGGCCATTCACAATTGGACCGCACCGGCGGAAGGCGGTGACGCATGAGCATCACCCTCAAGGGCCACGTGCTCAACCAGCGCCAGCTCGATGCGATCACTCCGGTGATGAACGACCTGATCCAGGGCCGGGTAAGCCAGACCGGTTTCGAAGAGGCCTGTGTCCAGGCACTGGAGCAGGCCGACTGCCCCTTGGGCTACGACGTCTCCATGCCCGGCGCGGGCTCCACCATCGAGCAGCGGGCCACCAAGTGGCTGCGCGACGGCCAGGTGGGCATGTCCTCGCGTGCCATCCACGACCACATGCTTGGCCTTAAGCCGAAGCGAGGCTACTTCGACCACCCGCACGATCCTGACGACCTGAACCGCTGCCTGCTGCTGCTCGACCTGATTCCCGAGTGGAAGCCCCGCATGGGTGAAATGGCGCAGCACGGCCCGCACTGGGCAGCCCTGGCGGCGAACTGGGAATCCATCGCCGAGGCGTTCCTGCGCGAGGCCGGCCTGGACTGGCGGTACAGCAACCACGCACCGGAAACCTACGCGCTCATGCGGCGCGCACTGGGGGACGCATGAGCAGCCGTCAGCACTGGGCTTGGCACTGCCTGTTCAGCATTGCAGCCATCGCCTTCTTCGGCCTCTTCCTCGCCGCCGTCGAGCAGCGCGACGAGGCCCGCCGCCTGGCCAAACCCACCATCGAGATGCGCGGCACCACCCTGGTGGTCTCGTGCCCGAAGCCGATCACGCCGGCGGCCGCCACTGGCGCTCCCCGGCAACAACCGAGGTTCATCCTATGACCGTGACCGCACACGTGCCGGCCGGCGCCAACCAGAGCGCGCCGCAGCCGACGAACCCCAGCCCGTTCTACATCCTCGGCGCGCGCCTGGTCGACCTGGGCACCGCCCTGCAGAACCAGCGCAGCACTATCGACGACCTGGTGCGCCTGGCTAGCGCCTGCGGCATGGACCTGCGCATCAAGGTGGTGGAGGACGGCAGCCGTGCTGATGAAGCGTGACCACTTCCTGAGCCTCACCCGCATCTGGCGACGCCCTGGGCTGTCGCTTCGCACCCAACTGCTGATCGCGCGCCGGGTAGCCCGCCAGTACAACCAACTCGATGATGTCGAGAGGGCCGTCTACTCGCGCGCCCGCCGGCCCCTCAAGAACGGCATGCCGTTCACCAGGGCGAAGCTGGACGAGCTGGAGCGTGACTACCAGGCCATTCGCGGGATGCGCGAGGCCGGACGACTGGCTATCGGTGAGTGGCTGATGTCGGCCGGCAGCGAGATCGAGGCGGAACTGGGAGTCGCAGGCATCTGCGACGTGCTCGCCATCAACCCGGCACACCGCGCCGAGGTGGCGGATGCGAAGCCCGGCCAGGCCCTGGACTTTCTGGCCTTCGTGGCCGGCCTCGAGGACAGCGCAACCCATTTCGGCGCCAGGCGTCCATCGCCCTGGAAGGAGGGCCCGCTGTTCCACTGCATCCTTGAGCTGATGATGAAGTTCACCAGGGAGAACCCGGGCGCCCTGGGTGATCCGTTCGCGCCGGACGGCCCGCTCTACGGGGCCCCGAAAACTCTGGTCCGCAACGACGGCACAGTCGAGACGCAGCGCGCGGCGCTGACTCTGCACAGCCGTGACGGTAGCGCGCGGGTGATCGAGCGGAAGCCGGAGGTGACGCGATGAGGGGCTTCGCCTGCATCGGCCTGCACATGCCGAAAGACCACCTGAACATCGGCGAGGTCCTGCGCGCCGCCGGCTGCTACGAGGCCGCCATGGTGGCCATCAGCGGGAAGCGCTACCAGCGCGCCAGGACCGACACCCGCGCCCAGCACAGGCACATGCCGGTAATCCACTCCGTCGACGACCTGAAGACTGTCATTCCCTTCGGCTGCGTCCCTGTGGCGGTTGACCTGATTCCAGACGCCACCCCGCTGCCGGACTACAGCCACCCGGAAAGCGCCTTCTACATCTTCGGCCCCGAGGACGGGACGCTGGGCGATCAGGTGCTGACGTGGTGTAAGGACCGGGTGTACGTGCCCACCAGGCACTGCATGAACCTGGCCGCAACGGTGAACGTCGTCCTTTACGACCGGCTGAGCAAGCGGAAGGAGGCCCGCCATGGCTAAGCCTCTCGGATCACTCGCAAGGAAAGCCCTGGACCGGGCCAAGCGAATAGCGCCAGCACCAGCGCGCCGGGCATCCAAGGCGAAGGCGGCGCCGGTTGCTCCGGTTCAAGCGGAACGACCTGCGGCGCCGGCCCAGTCCATGGCGCCGGTGGCAGGGCCCAGGGTGGATAGGGTGCTGTTCCTGGAAGGGCGCCGGGCAGCGCAGGAGATCCTCCGCAGCTTCTCCGGAATGCTCACGCATCACGGCAAGGCTCAGGAGGTGTTCCAGCAGTTGAGGAAGGGAGCGTCGAGCAGACCGGCCAGCTTTGCCGCTGGCATGGAATCGCTCATCGCCGAGGTTGAGGCGCTGATCGCGCGCCACGAAATGCAGAATCCGCCAAACGTGGCGCAAGAAACTTGGAGGTAGGTATGACGGAAGATGCTCAGAAGGGGAATGTTCAGGTGGACATTCTGCTGAAGTTCGAGGAAGTGAGCAGTCAGGTTGGGCTCGGCCGGACGGCCATCTACAGGACGATTGGCGCAGGCACATTCCCGGCGCCGATCAAGCTTGGGCGAGCATCGCGCTGGTCGCAGCGCGAGGTGCAGGCCTGGATGGATGAACGCAAGCGCGAGCGCACTGCCTCGTAGGGGGAATGGCGGCCTATGGCCGCCCCCTCAATGCCGCCATGTCAGGTGATCGCCCGACACCCCTCAACCCAATCAGCCCAGGCCTGCATCATCTCCCGCCGCTCATCCAGGTAGACAGCGTGGTTATACGCGGCCTTGGTCTTGTCCTTCTCCTTGTGAGCCATCTGCACGTCGATCACCTTGGGCCGGAAGCGCTTCATCTCTTCCAGGTGCGTGTTCGCGGTAGCCCGGAAGTCGTGGCAATGCCACCCCTTGAGCCCCATGTACTCCATCGCCCTGTTCAAGGTCGTCGCGCTCAGTGGCTGGGTTGGGTCCTTCAGGCCCGGGAACAGCAGTTCGCCACCGGTGATCCCGCGCAGCTCCCTCAGTAGGTCAACAGCCTGCGCAGGCAGCGGCACCAGGTGGACGCGACGCTTCTTCATTCTCTCCGCCGGCACGGTCCACAGCGCGCTATCCAAATCGAACTCTGACCAGCGCGCGGCGCGCAGCTCGATGGTGCGAGTGAACAGCATCGGCAGCAGGCGCAGGGCTATCACAGTGCCACGGAATCCCTTGTACCGATCGACCGCGGCCAGATAGGTGCCCAACTGCTCGCGCGACATCGGCTGGCTGTGATTGATCTCGCCGCGCTCGACGGCCCCTTTCACCGCAGCCGCTGGATCAGCGTCAGCCCGAAGGGTAACCACCCCGAAACAGAAGACCGCCGACACCCACTGCCTGACCTGCAGGGCGTAGGCCGAAGCTCCTCGGCCATCCATCCGGCGCATGATCTCCAAGATGTGGGCTGCGGTGATCTCGCGCATTGGCAGCCGGCCAATCACCGGGTAGACGTTCCCCTCGAAGGCGCGCCGGATCTGGTCTCGGTATTTCTCCGTCCGCTTGGCCAGGCGCTCGTCAATCCACTCCTCCGCAACAGCCTTGAACGTGTTCTTGTTCTCTGCCAGCTGCTTGGCCTTCTCGGTCTGCCGCACGTGCGAAGGATGCCGGCCGGCCTTCACCAGGGCCTTGGCTTCGTCACGCTCTGCGCGCGCGTCCGAAAGCGAGACGTCAGGGTAGGCCCCGATCGCGAAGGTGTTTTCCTTGCCAGCGAGTCGATAGCGATAGCGCCAGAGCTTCGAGCCGTTCGGGCGCACCTCAAGGAAAAGGCCGCCGCTGTCGGTGAGCTTGATAGGAGTGTCACCAGGCTTGGCCTGGCGGATCTTCACGTCGGTGAGAGGCATGAGGGTATGCGGGTATCGGTCCATTGATACCCGCAACGATACCCGCATTTTTCGGGGATGTCAGCGAACTAATGGGAACCGAAGTGGACATGAAAGCCGCTCAGATAGCGGCCTTCAGAGGGGAAGTGGAACAGAATGGGATTACAGAGAACATCAATCGTGCTGATCGATCATCAGCAGCATGTCTGCTCGGACCTCAATGATTGCACTGCTTTCGGTTCGCGTCGCCGGCGCACCCGGGGCGGCCTGGGCAGGACCTGGCCATTATGCCAGCGGATGGGGGGACGAACGCGGGGAAGGGACCGGCGCGAGGGCCGGGAAAGAAGGAATCAGGCGCGCCAGCGCCAGCGGGCGAATGCCTTGAGGAGGGAGATGAGGATGCTGTTGCGGTGAATCACGGTAGCGATCTCGCCAGATGATTGCCGAACAGTAGCCGATGGCCGCCCGGCAACGCAAGCCGCACGGGCCCGCGCGGCGCCGGGAGCCGGCGGGCGGCTAGCGGCAGGCCTCCAGCGCGGCGCGCAGGCGGGCCTCGTAGCCCAGGTGCTGCTGGCGCTCGGCGAGCAGTGCGCGGACCTTGGTCTGCAGCGAGTCGGAAGGATGCAGGAGGGAAGTGGCGAACACCGGCATGAGGACGGCCGGCGCCCGGCAGGGAATGGCGACCGGCACCCGCACTTCGAGCGCGGCCGGTTGGGTGGGCGCCACTGCGGTGCAGGCCGCCAGCAGCGGCAGGCCCACGAGGAGAAGAACTTTCATGGCGCCAGCTCCTGGTCGATGAGCTGGCGCGCAGCGGCGCAGTCCTCGCCGTCGCTGCGCCCCGCCAGCAGGCGCTGGGCGGCCGCCTCGTGGGCATCCGCCTGCACCTGGGCCGCCCGCAGCGCCTGGGCGGCGTCGATCTCGCGCTTCCGCGCGGCGAGCGCCAGTTCATCCAGGCGGCGGTTCTGCTCGGTCAATTGGGCCTGCAACGTGCTGCGGCCCTGGGCACAGAGCGCGCTCTCGACGCGGGCGGCGTCCAGTTGCGGACGCAGGTGCCGGGCCGCGAGCCAGGCGCCCACGGCAACGCCGAGGCCGATCAGGAGCAGGACGACGGCGAGCTTCCGGTACAGGCTCATCCCAGCACCTCCTGCGCCCGTCGCCACAGTTTCTGGCGCTCGGCCAGGCCATTGAGGCCACCGTTGATGCGCCGGGTGATGTCCTCGAAACGGCCGGCGTCGGCCAGTTCGTTCAGGCCCGCGTCCGCCCACCACCAGGCCGCCGACTCGCAGGCCCAGCGCGGTTCGGCGAGCGACTCCGGGTGGGCCTCGAAGGCCTGGCCGAGCGCCATGCCGACGCGCCGATAGTTGGCCCGGCCGGTGATCTGCAGCAGGCCACGGCCGCGGTAGCGCCAGCCATCGCCGGAGGCCTCGTCACCATTGCCGTTGCGCCCGGCGTAGGCACAGTTGGCGATGGCCTGGGGCTGGTAGGCCAGTCGGCAAGCCAGCGCGGTGGGCTTGCCGGCGGCGTTGCGGAAGCGCCGCGGCCAGGTGTCCGCCAGGCCCTGGGCGCCGTAGGCGAGGTTTTCCACCAGGCGCGTCAACCCGGCGCTCTCGTGGCCGACCTGGGCGAGGAAAGCGGCGGCGCGCGGCGCTCGGTCAACCCCGTGGGCACGCATCGCCGGCGCCAGCCAGGGCAGGACCTGGCCGGCCCGGGGAAACAGCAGCAGCAGTTGTTGGTCGGTGATCTCCATGCTGCCCTCCTTCAGCTGCGCCCCTTGCCACCCGCGGCATCGGCCTTGCCCTGGGCGCCGCCGTTGCAGGTGATGGTGGTGCTCCAGCCGCTGGCATCCAGGCGCTGTTCCACCGAGTCGGTGAGGAACTCGCCGTCCAGGCCGTCCTTGAAGCCGCTCAGCCGCACGCTGCGCTCGGCGAACAGGTCGCTGCGCCCGGGCATCTGCAGGCGCACGAAGGCGCTGCCGCGGTTGAAGTCGGCCAGCCGCGCCCTGGCCGCCTGCTCGGCGGCGCCGCGGTCCGGGTAGGGATGGCGGTCGATGAACTCGGCGCCGACGTCCTCCGGCGCCTTCGGGTTTTCCAGCGCCACCTGGCGCATGGCGCCGCTGGCCGGGTCCTGGTAGCAGGTCTTCACCCGGCGGTAGACGGTACGGTCGTCGAGGCGCAGGTCGAAGGAACCGACATCGCCCGGCATCAGCTCCAGCGGCGCGATGGCGCGCCCGGAAGCGCTCTCCCCGGCCTGGCGCGGCAGCACCAGCAACAGGCCGTCGGCCAGCTTGGCGGTGCAGTCGTGCTGGCGGGCCAGGCGGGTGATGAAGTTGAAGTCCGATTCGTTCAACTGCTCCGCGCGGGCGACGTTCACCTGCACCGGGCAGCGTGCGCTCCAATGGTTGCGCGCGGCCAGGTCGAAGACGATCCGCGCCAGGCTGGCGTTCTCCCAGGCGGCACAGCGGGTGCTTTTGCCCTCGCCGTGCATGTCGCCGGCGCGGCCGCTCAGGGTCAGCCGGCGGGGCGACCCGTCGAAGCGGAGCGCATCCACCCGGTAGCGGCCCATGGGCGCCAGTTCCTCCCCGGCGTAGCCGAGGAACAGGTCCAGCCAGGCGCCGCGCGCGGGCAGCGCAATGGTGCCGTCGCGGTCATCCAGGACCAGTTCGAAGGTGTCGGACTCCAGGCCCGGCTTGTCGGTCAGGACCAGGCTGAGCAGACGGTCGCTGAGCAGGTGGGTGATGTCGCTGCCGTTGGCGAGCAGACGGAAGGTCGGGCGCACTTCGGGCCTCCGGAAATGAAAGACCCCGCCGGAGCGGGGTCGGGGGTCAGTCCCACAGGCGTACCCGGGGATCGCTGGGGGGCGGCAGCTCGGGCAGGCGGATCAGCAGCCCGGCGCGCAGCGGCTGGGGCTCGTCGGCCAGGCCGGGGTTGGCTTCGAGGACGGCTTCCACGCTGCCCAGCAGGTGCCCGTAGTGGTACTGGCAGAGGCTGTCCAGGCAGTCGCCGTCCGCGGTTCTACAGATCGTCGCCATAGCGGGTGAACTCCAGGGTGAAGGCCTGGCTGCGCGGCACGCCGTCGCTCAGCAGGCTGGATTGGTTCTCGCCGATGCGGGTGATGCACCAGTTGCCCAGCAGCTGGCCGGACCAGCTGCTCAGGCTCAGCGGCTCGCGGCGCGCGGCGATGTCGCGCAGCTTCTGCAACTGGCCGACGCCGGCCCCCAGCAGGGTGGCGATGGTGCCGCTGAGGCTCAGCGTCTCCGCGCCCTGCCCCGGCGACTGCAGGGCCGGGCGCCGGTCCAGGCGCGCCTGGGGCACCCAGCTGTACTGGGTGTCGCGCACCAGCTTGTCGAAGGCCGCGGTGGACAGGTTGAAGTAGAAGGGCGTGGCGTTCGGCGCCAGCGGCCGCATCACCAGCAGGTGGGGCTGCGGCTTGACCGCTTCCGCCGCCGGCGTGGTCAGCGGCGCCAGCAGCTCGCTGGGGATGATGTTGGCCAGCTTCGGGCTGATCGCCCCGGCGATGCGGTTGATCGCCTGACCGGCTCGCGCCGCCTGCCGGCCCAGCGCGTCGAGGCGCTCGTCCACCCGCTGCACGGCGCGCTCGGCCTTCGAATAGACGGCCACCACCTTGTCCAGCCGCGCATTGGCCTGGTCGATGCCGCGCATCACGCGCTGCAGTTGCGCCGACACGCCGGGCGGCAGGCCCAGCAGTTTCTCCAGCTGGCCGCTGGCGTCCTGCAGCTCGCCGATGGCCTGGTCCAGTGGATCGACCGTGCCCTTCAGCTCGCGGCGGCCGGCCTCTATGGCCTGGCCGATGGACCGCAGGCCGGCCTGTAGTTGCTCCATGTAAGCCATGCTGGCTCCTCATTGGTCATGTCGCCGTTCAGAGCCTCGGCAGGTCGAACAGGCTGTCGTTGCGCTGGCGGCTGTTGAATTCGTCGAGCAGCCGGCGCAGTTGCGGCAGCAGCTGCTCGGCCAGCAGGCGCGGCTCGAACAGACCGCCGCCGACGTTCAGGGTGATCTGCGGGGAGAAGTGCCAGTTCTGCACCGGCGGTATCGCTGGCGCGGCGGGAGGCAGCTTCGCTTCGGGCGCACTGGCGGCCTCGGCCTTCGCCGCTGCACTCTCCTTGCCCAGCCAGGCACCGAGCTTGCCGCCGCCCCAGCCGCCCAGCTTCTCGCCCAGCAGGCCGCCGAGCGCACCGCCGATGGCCGTGCCCACCACCGGGACTATCGAGCCCACGGCGGCGCCCAGCGCGGTTCCCACCAGGGCGCCGGCGGCACCGCCATAGCCTTCGCCCTTCTGTTGGGCGGAGCCGTCGCTGGCATAGGTCTGCACGGCGCCCAGTACAGCCAGCCCGGCACTCAGCGGTACGGCACCGCGCAGCAGCAGGCGACCGCCGCGGGCCAGCTGGGCGCCGCCCTGGCCGGCCGCGTCGAGCACGGCGGGCACTCCACTCACCGTGTTGCCTGTGCGCAGCGCGATCTCCGGCAGCTTCCCGGCTCGCGCACCGAGCAGGCCGCCCCGCGCCAGGTTCACGGCGCCGCGCCCCGCTTCGAACAGCGCCCGGCCACCCTTGTAGGCGCCGAACAGGCCCACCGCCGAAGCCACCACGCCGGGGTTCTCGTTGACCAGTTGCGTCCCACGGCGGAAAGCCTCGGAGCCTACCTCCAGCGCGGGGTCCACATAGGGCACGAGCGCATCGCCGACGGCTCCCAGCAGCGTCTCGCTGGATGCCCGCGCCGCACCGATGCGGGCCGAGGTCGTGTCATTGCGCTGGCGGAGAAGGCTGTCGACCACTCCACTGGCCTTCAGGGCCTGCGCTTGCAGGCGCCGCAACTCCTCCCCGCCGCCCGTGGCCGGCAGCAGGCCCTTGAGCCCTTTGCCCACCCTTTCGGCTGCCTCTTCGGGCGAACCGCTCTTGCGCATCTGCAGTTCCAGCATGGCCCCCAGGCGGACGACAGCCTTGCTGCCCTGCCCCTTTCGCGGACGCGCCCTGGACAACAGTTCCGGCAGGTGACGCGCCAGGTCCGCCGTCTCGAACTCGCCCTGCTGGCCGAGGAAGGCCAGGGAGTCCAGCGTCTTCGCCAACTCGGCGGGGGTATCGAGCCTGGCCTTCACCTGCAGGCTGCGCAGCAGCGCCGCGGTGTCGTCGAGCCCGGCGCCCTGGCTGCGGGCGAATTTCGCCGCCAGCGGCAGGAGCGCCTGGGCATCCTGCTGCCGCATGCCGCTGTCCATCAGCGCAGCGAGCAGGCTCGCGCTGTCGTCCCGGCTCATCCCGCTGCCTTGCGCGCTTTCCTGCACCCGTTGCGACAGCTGCCGTTCCTGCGCGGTGCCGGCGATACCGCCACGGATCGCCAGGGCGCGGATGCGTTCCTGATAGTCCGCGGCGATACCGATGGGCACGCCCATGGCGCTGCCGAACCTGCCCAGCTCGCCGAAGCGGCGGCCGGCGCTCTCCAACTGCTCCCAACCCCGGGCCCTGAGTTCGCTGCCACGCACACTGCGGCCCAGGCGCTCATACAGCTTCGACAGGTTGCCCACCTCCAGGCCTTGCCGCTTGAGCAGCGCCAGGTTGCCTTCCAGTGCCCGCAGGGTCGTGCCCGCCTGGGCGTCGCCGATGCGCTGCAGGCGCAGGTATTCCGCCTGCAGGTCGCGGGTTTCGCCGACCAGGCCCTGGAGGTCGAAGGCACGCTCGCTGCCGCGCCGGAGCGCTTCCACACGCGCCTTGGCGTCCGCCACGACCGCCCCGAAACTGGCGTCGAGCACCCCGCCGAGCACGATGCTGATCTTCTGTTTCTCGCTCATCGCTCATTCCATCCATCAAAGGCGGGAGCGGCGCATGCACGCCGCTCCCGCGCCCTCAGGCAGCGTCCTCGCCCAGCCACCAGAGCAGTTCGCCCTGGCTCATGCCGTCGAGGTCGGCGGCGCCGAAGCCCAGTTCGCGGGCCAGGCGCCGCGCCAGCTCACGCATCCGCGCCGGGTTCGTCGCCGTCTTCGCGCACCAGGCGAAAGTAGGCGTTCTGCAGCCGCTGGTAGTCGCTGAGCTTGAGCCCCTCCAGGTCCTGGGCGCTGACCTGGGCGAGGGAGGCGAACAGTTGCAGCTCGCGCTCCTCCGCATCGCCGCCGACACGGGTGGCCAGGCGGATGTCGCGCACCGTGGGGGCGCGCAGGGTCAGGCTGTCGACGCTGACGCCGTTGCATTGCGCCGGGCGCGACAGGCGCACGGTGGCGGCGTCGGCGCCCAGGCTGAGCCAGGCCGGTTGTGCTTGGGTCATGGCGCGCACCTCACAGGCCGAGGTGGCCGCGCAGCGCGGCCAGCTGGTCGACGCCGTTGATGCGGCGCACCGAGTTCAGCGGGTCGATCTCGAAGACCTCGCGGCCGTCGACCTCCAGCTTGTAGTAGCTGACCACCACGTTGAACTTGAACTCGGCCAGCTCGCCGACCTTCCAGTCGCCCGGGTCGACTTCCTGGAGCATGCCGCGCAGGGTCGCGATCACCGGTACGGCGTCGCCCTTCTGGCCCTTGAAGGAGCCGCGGAACACGCCGTTGAAGCCGCTCTGGTCGGCCAGGCCGAAGAAGTTCAGCGCCTCGCGCCGGGCACCGTTGGTGGAGAACTTCGCCTCCATCTTCTCCAGGCCCATGTCCAGGGCGATGGGCGCGTCCATGCCGCCGGCCTGGTAGTCCTGGGTCTTGATGCTCAGCTTGGGCAGGGTCAGCGACGGCACGTCACCGGCGAAGCTGACGCCGTCGACGAACAGGTTGGTGTTGCTCAGGGTTTGCGGAATCATGGGTGTTGCTCCTTAGGCGTCGAGGACTTCGGTGAGCCACTGGTCGGTGACTTCCACGCGGAAGTTGGGGTTTTCGGCGGGCGGCACGTCGGTGAAGCGGATGTTCCAGTACACCTTGCCCTGGGCCAGCTGGCTGGCGGTGTTGAGTTCCGCGTCGGCGTAGACCTCGAAGTCGATCACCGCGCCCTGGTTCTTCAGGTCGCGCATGAAGGCGCGCAGGCCCTCGGTGACGTCCTTGACGTAGGTCTTGGTGATGCCGCGGTCGACCGCCCATTTGTGCCCGGCGAGGATGGCGTCCATCACCATGTCGAGGGTGCGCACGCGGGTCACGAAGGCCCACTTCGGGTCGCTGGACAGGGTGCGGTTGCCCCACAGGCGGTAGCCGTCGTCGCGGATGATGGTGGTGACGTTGGCGTTGTTCAGCAGGTTGGCGCGGCAGGTCGCGTCGCCATCGAGGAACTCCACCGGGCGGGTGGTGCCGGTGATGCCGGTGAACACCTTGTTCGACGGCGAGGACCAGAAGCCATACTCGGCGTCGGTCCAGGCGAACAGCCCGGCGGCGTAGGCCGAGGCCGGGGCGTCGGCGGTCGCGCTGGCCTCGGTGTCCCAGTACTGCACGCCGGGGTCGACCAGGTACACGCGCTTGCTGCCGAACTCGCCGGCATAGGCGATGGCCGCCTCGTCGGTGCTGTTCGGCCCGTCGACGATGGCGATGGCGCGCAGCTTGCCGGCCAGGGCGTCCATGGCGGTGGCCACGGCCTCGGTGGCGGAATGCTTCGGCGCCACCAGCAGGCGCGGCTGGGCGTTGAAGCGCGACTTGCCGTCGAGCAGCGCCTGCAGGCCGGTGCGCTGGCCGGACTCGGTGACGCTGCCGATGATCGCCGAGGTCTGCTGCGCCGGGTCCTCGACCTCGGCCACACCCACCGCGACGACCACGGCGGAGGCCTGGGTGAAGATGGCGGTGCAGGCCTTGTAGATCGCCGAGCCCACGCCGAAGGCGGCGGCCGCCTCGCGCAGGCTGGTCAGCAGCACCGGCACGTCCGGCTCGGCGCTGGCCGGAGCGCCCGGGGTGAAGGTATCCACCAGGCCGATGATCGAGGACGACGGCAGCGCGATGGTGCGCGCGCCGACGTCGACGTTGGTCACGGTAACGCCGTGAAAGAAGCTCATAGGGTTTTCTCCAGACATAAAAAAACCGCCGGTAGGCGGTTGCTTGGTTGGCCCGGGCCGCGGGTGCGGTGGGCTGAATTGCGATGGGCGTTGGCTCAGGCGGGCCAGCCCTGGTCGAGCATGGATTCCTCGAAGGTGCCAGCTTCCAGATGGGCCAGGAGTTCGGCTTCGCGGTCGAAACAGGCCTGGACGTGGGCGCGGACAGCCTTCGCTATAGCCAGAACTTGTTGGGCATTGAGCTCGACGAATCCACTACTGCATTTCCAACTACAGCTGTAGCTCGGGTCGAAAGCAGCCAACAACGCTATCCCGAGCAATTGAGACTGACTCTCTCGCTCGGTGCTGAGCGTTATGGAATCTACGACAATACCCCTCGTTTCCTCATACCACCGTCTAGCAGCGATCCTCGTATGGATAGCGCCAGTGCTCGTATCAAGAACCGGGATTTGGAGCAACGGAGCTCCACTCTGACTAACTAAATGAAGCCCTGCGGATTGCCCTCTGAGAAGCTCCTCGTACCGCTCTTGGCTAATCTCTATCGCGTCCGCAGGAATCATCGTGTGAATATCGGATAGGTAAAAGCCACTTTCGCTTTCACTGAAATAGATCATTTCATAGCCCCTAGTATCCGATCGCAAACCAATACCCGCTTCGGTCCGAGGTATCCGAATTGCCTTTGGCAATCAACACCCCGGTCTTAGTCAGAGCAGAAGAACCAATCATGTCAAAAGCTGCATTGATGACTCCTGTCCATACAGCGAGCCCTGTATTTGGGAAAGCGACAGGGAACAAAATATTCTGACTGGCACCCGCCGCAGCCCCCAAGGAAAAAGCTCCCCACTGCAGAATCAGGCCAGAGGGCAGACGCTGATAGCCCGTCGGAGCCAATAGAGATAGGCTCTCACCCGAGTAGGCAACCCAGGAAGCGCCCATCTTGCAGAACTGCCTTATTCCCTGGCCCGTAATCACTCGAGTCTCGCTTGTTGGCCCGGCAATTGGTCCAGCCAACGTGATGGAAAAGTTTTGCGAGGCGTTGAATACGCTCAGAGTCGCTCCATCGGGGAACGAAGTTGTACTAGGCAGAGTGACTGTCGCATTGACCGATAGACTGAAGCTTGCGACTTTTCCAACATCAACAGCAGACAGTGTCTGGCTACCACTATAGGTATTTACACCTGCGAAACTTCCCAAGGCCCGTTGCACAAACGCAGTAGTCGCCAACGAAGTATCATTATCGAACTGCGCCGCCGTCGGCGCCGTCGGATTCCCGGTAAACACCGGCGAAGCCAGCGGCGCCAGCCCGGTAGTGATGTTCTGGAACACCAGCGCAGTGGTCCCCAGCACGATCGGGGCATTGGTGGTGAGCTGCCAGATACTGTCCGCCTGGGTACTGCCCTCCTCCACCGCAACAGTCAGGTTCGGCGTTACCTCGGCGCTTGCATCCGCATCGCCCGCACGCTTCCAGGCGCCGCTGGCCGCCAGGTAGATGCCGTTGTCCGGCGCGTTGGTCTGGTTCTTCACCAGCACCCGGTCGCCAGCAGCCAGCGCCACGCCATCCAGCGTCTGCAAGCCGCTCAGGGTGATATTCGCGGTGGTCGCCGCACGCACCGACTGCTTCTGGTCCAGCTTGTTCATCGCGCTGACGATGGCGCTATCCACGTACTCGCGGGTAGCCAGCACCACGCTCGGATCGATCTTCAGCTCCACCGAAGCGGTGTTGCTGACGATCAGCACCATGCGCACGGTCTGGGTGCGGCCGCTGCCTTCGGCCAGTTGCGGCTTGTAGGACGGCGCGCAGTTGGCGTAGGCGATCAGTGCGCCGGCCTCGTCGTACAGGCCCATCTCGCGGATCCACCAGCCGCCGACGTCCTCGGGGATGACCTGTTCGGCGATGATCTGCGCGGCGTTGGCCGGGTCGACGCTCAGTTGGTTCAGCGGCGCGCGGCGGACTTCGTTGACCAGCGCGGTGCGGCTGGCGTCCGGGGTCGGGACGTTGCCGCCGCCGTCGCCGACGGCCAGCTGGGTGATTTTCAGGGTGGTGCCCAGCGCAGTGGCATTCGCCAGCTTGCCGGCACCGACGGTGGTCAGGAGTGCGTAGTAGGTCACGGCCATGGGTAGACGCTCAGTTGGTCGATGGTGTGTTCCCGGCCGGGCAGGCCGTAGCCGCCGCGGGTCTCGATGACGTCCGGGAGATAGGGGTAGACGGTGGTGATGTCGCCGTCGTATTGGCCGGAGCCGACGTAGATCGGCCCCTGGGTTTCCAGGCTGATGTCCAGCCCGATGAGGTGGCGGGTCAGCGGCTTCGCGTCGTCGATCAGGCGCTCCACCTCCTGGTACATGGCTTCGCTGATGCCGCTGTCGAGCACGCCGATGCGCAAGCGGAAGGTGCCCGGCTCGCCCATGGGCGTGCCCTGCCACCACTCGATCACCTCGATCAGGTAGCCCAGCGGCTCGATCACCCGGCGCAGCGCGGCGATGGTGCCCTTGTGCTGGTGGATGCGGAACGCCGCAGCTATCGCCTTGCGCTTCACCGGCTCGGCCCAGTCCGGGTCCCAGCGGTCCACCGACCAGGCCCAGGCCAGGTAGGGCAGCAGCGCCAGCGGGCAGCGCTGCGGGTCCATCAGCTCGCGCAGCGGGATCGGCAGGTCGCTCACCTGCACGTCGGCCAGCGCCCGTTCCAGCGGCGTGGCGTTGCTGGGCAGCAGCCGGCTACTCATCGGAGCCTCCCACGCTGATGGCGTAGCCGGTGCAATAGGCGGCCCGGGTGGCGTCCAGCACCACGTCGGCGGCCGGTTGCGCCAGCTCCACGCGCTGTACGCCCTCCACGTGCAGCGCGGCGAACAGCGCCGAGCGGCGGATGTCGCGGCCGAGCCGGCGCTGGGTAGCGATGTAGCCTTGCAGCGAGGCTTCTGCCGCCTGGCGGATCAGCTCGGCCTCGGGCCCCGGGTAGATGTAGAGCACCGCCTCCACCCGGTAGTCGACGATGCTCGCCGACTGCACGGTGACGCGGTCGCCCACCGGCCGCACGTCCTCGTCGGACAGCGCCAGGCGCACCGCTTCGAGGATATCCTCGGTAGCACTGCCATCGCCTTCGCGGGACAGCACGCTGATCAGCGCCTCGCAGGGCGCGGGGCTGATCGCCGAGACATCGGCGATGCGCCCGTCGGCGCCCAGCGCGAAGGCCACGTAGGCATTGCGCGGCCCGGCCACCGAGAGTTGGTCGAACGCCAGCTGGGTGCGGTTGCGCAGCGAGTCGTCGCTCTCCAGCAGCGCCTCCAGCGGCGGCACCGCCGACGGATCGGCGGGCTGGATCACCAGGCGCGCCACGTTGTAGCCGGCGGCCAGTTGCTCGAGGTCGCTGCCCGTGGCGTAGGCAAGCATCACTGCCCGCGCGGCATCGTTAATGCGGGCGCGCAGCAGCAGCTCGCGATAGGCCGCCAGCTCCAGCAGCTTGACCACCGGATCGGACTCCAGCGCGGCGTCCCAGCCTTCGCCCATGGCCGCGCGGAAGGCTTCCAGCAGCTCCTGGTAGAGGCTCTCGAAGTCCAGGCTTTCCACCACATCCGGCGGCGGCAGCTGCGACAGGTCGATGATGCTCATGCCTGCACCTCCAGCTGGAAACCGTCACCCTGGTAGAGCCCGCTCAACAGCAGGCTGACGCGGCCATCGAGCACCGCGCTGACCTTCACCGATTGCAGGCGGATGCGCGGCTCCCAGCGCCCGAGGGAACGGGCGACCTCGGCCTGCACCGCGCTTTTCCAGCCTTCGCTGAGCGGCAGGTCGACCATGCGCCGCAGCTGGCTGCCGTACTCCGGGCGCATGCGCCGGCTGCCCAGGGGCGTGCTGAGGATGTCCTCGATGGATTGTTTCAGGTGCGCCAGGCCGCCCAGGGGCTGGCCGTTGCGCCTGTCCATGCCGATCATGGCCGCGCCCTCCCCTGTGGCGGGCGGTTGTGCTTGCCCATGCTGTTCTCCAGAAACGAAGAGGCCCGCACGTGGCGGGCCTGTGGATGAAAGTGGCGGTTCAGTGGGTGTGGTGGTTGCTGTTGCCGGTGGTGTCCATGATCGAGCCGCTGCTGGTGACGTTGCCCTGCACCGCCAGGTTGCCCTGGATGGCCACCTCGCCCTGCAGGCTGATCTGCCCGGCCTTGACCGTCACGCTGGAATCGCTGACCAGTACCTGCGCCCCACCCACCTTCACCGTGACGCTGCCGCTGGGCAGCTCGATGCTGTAGCTGTGCGCCGCCCAGTCGTAGCTCAGGCTGCCGCCGTCGGCGAAGCGCCAGGTCTCGACGTGGTCGCGGCTGTCCGCCGGGGTGCCGGCGTCGCCGTACAGGCCGGGCACGAAGGTGCCCATGGCCAGCACCCCGGACGGGCTGAGCAATACGCCCTGTTCGCCGATGCCCGGCGCCCGCCAGTGCCGCGCCGGGCCTGCTCCCTGGGCGTGCCAGCGCACCCAGGCGCTGGTCCAGTCGCCATTGCGCACCCGCACCTTGGCGGCGGCCAGGTCCACGGCCACCACCACGCAGGGCACGATCAGCGAGGCGAGCATGCGGTCGTGCTCGGCGCTCACGTAGGTCGGATTCATGCCAGGTCCTCCGGGGCGAAGTAGTCGGCCTCGTGGCCGGGGCCGGTCTGCGGCTCGATGCCCAGCAGCAGCGAGCCCGGCGGCTGGTCCTCCCAGGGCCATTCCGGCGTACCCAGCAGCAGCGGCTGGTCCCACTCCAGCAGCCAGACGCGGTAGGCCTCGCTGGCCTCGGGCCGGGCCTGGACGAAGCCGGCCGGCTCCAGCGGCAGGTCCCAGGTCTGCGCACGCAGCAGGACGGCGATCAGCGAAGCCAGCTGCAGCGCCAGCACTTCCGCCTCGGCGTCGTCGCGCTGCAGCAGCAGGCGTGCCTGCAGCCGGCACAGCAGCGCCGTCTCGCCGGTGCCGGGGTCGCGGCCCGGCGCCAGCGCGGCGTATTCCAGCAGCAGCGCGGGTAGCTGCGGGGTGGCCGTGCCCAGTGGGCCGCGCAGTATCTGCACGGCCTCCGGCAGTACCGCGCGCAGCCGCTGTTCGACGGCGGCCAGCAGGCTTTCGAGGGTCAACTCCTGGTCAGGCATGGCGCCTCCCTGTTTCCGATGGATTCGTTCAGCGACGCTCGTGGTCGCTGTCGCTCAATTGGCAGACACCCAGGCGGCGGGCCGCCCAGCGTTCGTAGAGGCCGACGGCGATCTCGGCGCCGGCCGCCGCGGTCAGGCTGCCGACGGCGGCGCTGAGCAGCAGCGAGGCGCCGCAGGCCAGGGCCAGGAACATCACCGCCACGCCGCAGACGATCGAGGCGCCGGAGCGCAACGCCAGGCGCCGCAGCAGCCCCCAGCCGCCCAGGCCGGCCTTGTCGGCCCGCCACATCTCACCGCTGATGCCGCCCACGGCGGCCAGCAGGATCGATACCCACAGCGGCATCTCGGGTTCATTGCCCATGGGTTCACCTTGAAGACAAACGCCCGCGCCGGCGGGCGGAACCGGCGGCTATCAGCCAGCCGGGGATTACGGCCGCAGGCCGCGGAAGCGGGCAGCGGAAACGAAAAAGCCCGGCGCTGGGGCCGGGCTCGACGAGGTTTTCAGCGGTGCTCCCTGGGGACGCACCTTTGCAAGATTGATGACTTTGTACCCCCCGATTCCCGGCCGGACAAGGCATTTCCGCCCTGGCACCACAATAGGTGGGCAATGCACCGGCAACGCACCGGCGATGCACCGCGATTCAGCCCAGGGGCTTGCTCAGCAGCACCGTGGTGAAGCCGCTGTGCCATTCCTCGTCGGGGTAGAAGTCGATTTCGGCGTAGCCGTGCCTGGCGTAGAAGGCGCGGCTCTGACTGTTGAAGGTGTCGGTCTCCAGGCGCGCCTGCGCATGGCCGGCCACGGCCATCCGCCGTTCGGCGAAGCGCAGCAGGGCGCTGCCGGCGCCGGCGCGCTGGGCGCGGGGCGAGACATGCAGGGCATCGATGAAGTCGTCGCGCCAGTCGACCAGGCCGACGACCTCGCCGCCCAGGCAGGCCAGGTGGAAATGCCCGAGGCGCGCCTGGACGTAGGCGCGGGTGCGCCCTGCCGCTTCGAAGCGCGCTCGCGCCTCGGCGGTCAGTTGGGGTTTCCAGGTGGTTTCGTAGGTTTCGCCGAGTATCCGCAGGATCGCCTCGGTATCGGCCGGGCTCGCGGGGCGCAGGGTGAGGGAGGTGCTGTCCATGGCCGCGAGCATAGCGCAGCGGCGCATGGGTGGAGAAAGCCCGGCGCGGGGGCCGGGCTTGGCGGGGTCAGGCCACGCGGCGCAGCAGGCGGGCCTGGATGCTCTGGTGCGCCACGTGCAGGCGCAGGTAGAAGGTGTTGCGGCTGCAGCGGCAGTGGCGGTACTTCTGCTCGGGTTCGCTGTCGCGGTTCAGGTAGTGTTCGCTGACCACCTGCTTCTGCTGCTCGGGCAGGCCGTTGACGATCAGGTCCAGCTCGGCGACGCGGTCGAGCAGTACCCGGCTGCCGCGGGTGCCGCGGATCATCTCGCCCTTGTTGGCGATCATCAGCGCCAGCAGGTTGCCGCCGGCATAGCCGCCACCGGCCACGCCCGGGCTGTGCATTTCCTCGGCCCAGAGCCTGAGCATTTCATCGATCGGCTTGATCACGTTTGCCTCCCGCGCCTTCAGCGGCGCCGTTCCAGTTCGTCCAGGGCCTGGCAGTCCAGGCAGCGGTTGCAGCCGGGCACCGCCAGGCGGCGGGCCTCGGGGATGGGCTCGCCGCAGACCTGGCAGTCGGCGGCGGCTGGCTCCGGCTCGTTGCCGCGCCGTGCCGCCAGCAGGGCGTCGAGGCGTTCCAGGGCCAGGTCGTTGGCGTAATCGGCGAGATCAGCCATGGGCGACCTCCCCGTGGTGTTGCGCTGGTGCGTTCATGCTTTTCTCCGGGCGACGACCCGCCCTGCGCGTGCCATCCCGCGGCCGCGCTGCCAGGTCATTCGCGTGCTGTTTGTCGATGCGTGGCGCCCAGGTGGACGCCACTCGCCGCGCGGAAGCGGTGCGCTCCTCGCCCGCTTCCGCCGTCAGCCTGCCCCGTGACGCACGGGCCGCAGGCAACCCACGGCTTCCCTGCCGCGGAAGACGGAGGCGCCGGCACCCTCGTGTCGGATCGCGTCCGCCGCCGGCTCGGAAACAACCTTCAGAAGGCCGGCGAAGGAAAAAACTACAACCAAAGCTATTTATAGTCAACACCAAAGCTATTTACACTTTCCCGGGACGGGCGGTAGAGTGCCGCCATGAACAGCACAGCCCGCCCCTCCACGCTCGCCGAGCGCCTCAAGCAGGCCATGGCCGCGCGCAACCTCAAGCAGGAGAGCCTCGCCGAAGCGGCCGGGGTCTCGCAGAACACCATCCACAAGCTGACCGCCGGCAAGGCCCAGAGCACCCGCAAGCTGATCGAGATCGCCGCGGCCCTGGGCGTCTCGCCGGTCTGGCTGGGCACCGGCGAGGGCTCGCCGCAGGCCGCCACGCCACCGGCCGACGGCAGCCCGCTGCGCCTGGAACCGCTGCATCCCTGGGACAGCAGCACGCCGCTGGACGAAGACGAGGTGGAACTGCCCTTGTACAAGGAAGTGGAAATGTCCGCCGGCGCCGGGCGCACCGCGGTGCGCCAGATCGAGGGGCGCAAGCTGCGCTTCTCCTACGCCACCCTGCGCGCCGCCGGGGTCGACCCGGACGCGGCCATCTGCGCCCAGCTCACCGGCAACAGCATGGAGCCGCTGATCATGGATGGCTCCACCATCGGCATCGATACGGCGACGACGCACATCACCGACGGCGAGATCTACGCCCTGGAGCACGAGGGCATGCTGCGGGTGAAGTTCCTCTACCGCCTGCCCGGCGGCGGCATCCGCCTGCGCAGCTTCAACCGCGACGAGTACGGCGACGAGGAATACGACGCCCAGGCCATCCAGGCCAGCCAGCTGAGCATCATCGGCTGGGTGTTCTGGTGGTCGACGGTGCGCCATCGCCGCGCGCCCACGCTGGTTCGCTGAGCCCTCCCCAACCCCGCCGCCGCGGGGTTTCTTCTGCGCGAAGGAAAGCCGGGCGAACAGCGATTGCCAGAAAAAACAACAAAAGCTATATTTCCTCCATCGAACGACAACCGCAAGCAGGAGGAAGCCATGCTGCCGTCGAACTCCGACACCCAACCGGCGCCACGCCAGGAAACCGTGGCGCTGGTCTACCAGATCTTCGGCGACGTGCTGGTGCCCCTGGAGCAGGTGCGCGAGCGCTGGTTCCGCAACCTCAACCGGGAGAACTTCGGCAAGGCCCTGGCCTGCGGACGCATCGCCCTGCCGGTGACCACCCTGGACGACAGCCACAAGGCCATGCAGTACGTGGCGGTGGATCACCTGGCGGCCTACGTCGAGCAGCGCGCCAGCCTGGCGGATGCCGCCCTGGCCCGGCGCCGGGCGGGACAGCAGGCGTGATGGGGTGAGCGAAATGCCGCGCTCGCATCGTAGGAGCAACAGTCTTGCGCCGAGGTGCCCTCCGTAGGATGGGTTGAGCTTGCGATACCCATGCTGTCGTGGTGATGGGTATCGCTTCGCTCAACGCCATCCTACGAAAAGCCGTGCTTCCTGAGCGGATTTATCCGCGATTGCCCGGCACGGGCTCAACCATCGCGGACAAGGTCCGCTCCTACGGGAAAACTGCGGGCACCAACGAAAACGCCGTTTCCCCTCCCGGAGAAACGGCGTTCTGCATTACGGCAGCAGCGCTCAGTCTTCGAGGCGCGCGGTGTGTTCGGCCAGGGCCACCGCGCGGAACATCGCGCGGCGCTTGTTGATGGTTTCTTCCCACTCCAGCGCCGGCACCGAGTCGGCGACGATGCCGCCGCCGGCCTGCACGTGCAGTTCGCCGTTCTTGATCACCGCGGTGCGGATGGCGATGGCGGTGTCCATGTTGCCGTTCCACGCCAGGTAGCCCACCGCGCCGCCGTAGACGCCACGCTTGACCGGCTCCAGCTCGTCGATGATTTCCATGGCGCGGATCTTCGGCGCGCCGGACAGGGTGCCGGCCGGCAGGATCGCGCGCAGGGCGTCCATGGCGCTCAGCTCGGGCTTGAGCTGGCCGTTGACGTTGGAAACGATGTGCATGACGTTGGAGTAGCGCTCGATGACCATCTGCTCGGTGACCTTCACCGAGCCGGTTTGCGACACGCGGCCGACGTCGTTGCGGCCCAGGTCGATGAGCATCAGGTGCTCGGCGATTTCCTTGGCGTCGGACAGCAGGTCCTGCTCCAGGGCGCGGTCGGCTTCCTCGGTGGCGCCGCGCGGGCGGGTGCCGGCGATCGGGCGCACCGTGACCTCGCCGTCCTCCACGCGCACCAGCACTTCCGGCGAGCTGCCCACCACGTGGAAGTCGCCGAAGTTGAAGAAGTACATGTAGGGCGTCGGGTTGAAGCAGCGCAGCGCGCGGTACAGGTCGATGGGCGCGGCCTTGAAGTCGATGGACATGCGTTGCGAGGGCACCACCTGCATGCAGTCGCCGGCCAGGATGTATTCCTTGACGGTGTCCACCGCGCGCTCGTAGTCCTCGCGGGTGAAGCTGGCGCGGAACTGCGGCTCGGGCGCGTTGACCGCGGCGAAATCCAGGCCCCGGCGCGGAGTGATCGGCTGGCGCAGGCGCTGCAGCAGTTCCTCCAGACGCGCCTGGCCCTTGTCGTAGGCGTCCGCCTCGGCCGGGTCGGCGAGGACGATGGCGTGCAGCTTGCCGGCCAGGTTGTCGAAGACGACCACGGCGTCGGAGACCATCAGCAGGATGTCCGGGTTGCCCAGCGGGTCCGGGTTCGGGCACTGCGCCAGGCGCGGCTCGACGTAGCGCACGCAGTCGTAGCCGAAGTAACCGACCAGGCCGCCGTTGAAGCGCGGCAGGCCCGGCAGGGTCGGTACGCGGTAGCGCTCCTTGAACTGCTCGACGAAGGCCAGCGGGTCCTCGCAGTCGAAGCGCTCGCTTTCCACGCCGTCGACGCTGATGCTCACGTTGTGGCCGTACACCCGCAGCACGGTGCGGCACGGCAGGCCGATGATGGAGTAGCGGCCCCACTTCTCGCCGCCCTGCACCGATTCCAGCAGGTAGCTGTTGGCGCCGTCGGCGAGCTTCAGGTAGATCGACAGCGGGGTGTCGAAGTCGGCGAGGGTTTCGCAGGTCAGGGGGATGCGGTTGTAGCCTTCGGCGGCCAGCCGCTGGAATGCGTCGCGGTTCATGAGCGGTCTCGTGCGAGGAGGTGGAACGGGCAGTGGCAAACGGGCGCCGGGAGATCCGGCCGGAGGAATGTCAGGCGCGCCAGCGCCAGCGGGCCAGGGCCTTGATGACTTTCATCCAGAGTTTGCGGGGAGCCGTGTCCAGCACGTTGGAGTCTCGATGGGCGGGGTTGGAACCGTCGTCCGGCAACACTATCGCTTTGCCCGGGTCGAAGCAAGGCAGCAGTTGGCGCAGGTCGTCCAGCACCAGGCTCGGCTGCTCCTCGGCGATCGGCCGGCCGTGGTTGTAGCCGTAGGTCAGGCCGACGCTGCGCACCCCGGCGGCCTTGGCGGCCAGCACGTCGTTGCGCGAGTCGCCGACGAACAGCGCCTCGCCGGGCGCAACGCCCGCGGCTTTCATCACGAACAGCAGCGCGGCCGGGTCGGGCTTCTGCTGCGGCAGGGTGTCGCCGCCGACGATCCAGCGGAAGAACTTGCCCAGGCCCATCTCGTCCAGCAGCGGAGCGACGAAGCGCTCGGGCTTGTTGGTGATCAGCGCCAGTTCCACGCCCTGTTTCTTCAGCCATTTCAGGGTGTCCACCACACCGGGGTAGACCTCGGTGAGCGCGTGGCTGTCGGCGTAGGCGTCCATGAACAGCGCCAGGGCGCGCTCGGTATCTTCCTCGCTAACGCCTTCATGCTCGATGCCGCCGGCCAGGGCGCGGCGCACCAGCACCCGGGCGCCGTTGCCGACCCAGTGGCGCACCTGCTCCAGCCCGGCGGGCGCGCGGCCCATACCGATCAGGGCCTTGTCCACCGCGGCGGCCAGGTCCGGCACCGAGTCCACCAGGGTGCCGTCCAGGTCGAACATCACCAGGCGCGGCAGGCGCCCGGCGAACAGCGCTTGGGCAGCGCTCATCACTTGCCGACCTGCGCCAGCTCGGCATGCATGGCGCGGATGACCTCGGCGTAGTCGGGGGCGTTGAAGATGGCCGAGCCGGCGACGAAGGTGTCGGCGCCCGCCGCGGCGATCTCGCGGATGTTCTTCACGTTCACCCCGCCGTCGATCTCCAGGCGGATGTCGCGGCCGGAGGCGTCGATCAGCGCGCGCGCCTCGCGCAGCTTGTCGAGGGTGCCGGGGATGAACTTCTGCCCGCCGAAGCCGGGGTTCACGCTCATCAGGAGGACCATGTCGATCTTGTCCATCACGTACTTGAGCGCGTCCAGCGAGGTGGCCGGGTTGAACACCAGGCCGGCCTTGCAGCCGCCGTCCCTGATCAGTTGCAGGGAGCGGTCGATGTGCTGCGAAGCTTCCGGGTGGAAGGTGATGTAGGTGGCGCCGGCCTCGATGAAGTCGCCGATGATGCGGTCCACCGGGGAAACCATCAGATGCACGTCGATGGGCGCGGTGACGCCATACTTGCGCAGCGCCGAGCAGACCATCGGGCCGATGGTCAGGTTCGGCACGTAGTGGTTGTCCATCACGTCGAAGTGGACGATGTCGGCGCCGGCGGCGAGCACCTTGTCCACGTCCTCGCCCAGGCGGGCGAAGTCGGCGGAGAGAATCGACGGGGCGATGGCGTAGGCTTGCATGGCGCACCTCTGTGGGCGGAATCACGGATGGCGCGCATTGTAGCCGCTCGGAGCGAGCGAGGGGGATCGAGGCGATGGTTGTAGGAGCAACTGTCTTGCAAGCTGCGCCGAGGCGCTTTTCGTAGGATGGGTTGAGCTTGCGAAACCCATGCGGTTGCAGTGATGGGTATCGCTTCGCTCAACGCCATCCTACGAAAAGCCGTCCCCGCCTGCGGCGTAGGAGCGGCGGATCAGGTGGAGGGGGCGGTACGCAGTTTCTCGCTGCGGCCGCGCAGCCATTCCAGGGTCAGCAGCAGCAGGACCGAGAAGCCGATCAGCAGGGTCGCCGCGGCGGCGATGGTCGGGCTGAGGTTCTCGCGGATGCCGCTGAACATCTGCCGCGGCAGGGTGGCCTGCTCGGGGCCGGCGAGGAACAGCGTCACCACCACTTCGTCGAACGAGGTGGCGAAGGCGAACAGCGCGCCGGAGATCACCCCGGGGGCGATCAGCGGCAGGGTCACCTTGAAGAACGTCAGCAGCGGCGGCGCGCCCAGGCTGGCGGCGGCGCGCACCAGGTTCTGGTTGAAGCCCTGCAGGGTCGCCGACACCGTGATGATGACGAAGGGCACGCCCAGCACCGCGTGCACGATGATCAGCGAGATGTAGCTGTTGCCCAGGCCCAGCGGGGCGAAGAACAGGTAGGCGGCCACACCGATGATCACCACCGGGACCACCATCGGCGAGATCACCAGGCTCATCACCAGGGCCTTGCCGCGGAACTCGCCGCGGGTCAGGCCGATCGACGCCAGGGTGCCGAAGACCATCGCCAGGAAGGTGGCCGCCGGGGCCACGATCATGCTGTTGGTCAGCGAGCGCATCCATTCGGCGCTGTGGAAGAAGTCGGCGTACCAGCGCAGCGAGAAGCCCTGCAGCGGGTAGACCAGGAAGGTGCCGGAGTTGAACGACAGCGGCACTATCACCAGCACCGGCAGCACCAGGAACAGCAGCACCAGGCCGCAGAGGATGCGCAGGGTGTAGAACCACAGGCGCTCGACCGGGGACATGTAGGGACTCAGCATCGTCTTTCTCTCCTCAGCTCAGGCGCAGGCGGCTCGCGCCCACCAGCCAGCCGTAGATCACGTACAGCACCAGGGTGGCGAACAGCAGCAGGCCGCCCAGGGCCGTGGCCATGCCCCAGTTGATGGTGGTGTTGGTGTAGAAGGCGACGAAGTAGCTGACCATCTGGTCGTTCGGGCTGCCCAGCAGGGCCGGGGTGATGTAGTAGCCGATCGACAGGATGAACACCAGCAGGCAACCGGCCCCGACGCCGGCCACGGTCTGCGGGAAGTAGACCTTCCAGAAGGCGCCGAACGGGTGGCTGCCCAGGGAGATGGCCGCGCGCATGTAGCTGGGCGAGATGCTCTTCATCACGCTGAAGATCGGCAGGATCATGAACGGCAGCATGATGTGCACCATGGCGATGTACACGCCGGTGCGGTTGAACACCAGTTGCAGCGGCTGGTCGATCAGGCCCAGCTTGAGCAGCGCGCCGTTGATCAGCCCGCCGGACTGCAGCAGCACGATCCAGGCCGCCACGCGCACCAGGATGGAGGTCCAGAACGGCAGCAGCACCAGGATCATCAGCAGGTTGCTCTTGCGCGTCGGCAGGTTGGCCAGCAAGTAGGCCAGCGGGTAGGCCAGCAGCAGGCAGATGACGGTGATCACCGCGCCCATCCAGAAGGTGCGGGCGAAGATGTCCAGGTAGATGGACTGGTCCGGGGTGGCCGGGGCCAGCTCGCCGAGGTCGTCGATGCGGTGGTCGAGGGCCGCGAGCAGGTAATAGGGGGTGATGCTGCTGGCGTTGCGGCGGATCACCTGCCAGTAGGCCGGGTCGCCCCAGCGCTCGTCGATGGTCTCCATGGCGTCCTTGTAGGAAGCCGGTTGCTCCTTGAACGGCAGGGCGCGGGCGGTCTTGGCCATCAGGCTGCGGTAGCCGGCCAGTTCCATGTTCAGGCGCTTGGAGAGGTCACCGATGGTCTGGTTCTTGCGCGCGGCGTAGAGGTCTTCGCTCAGGGCCTGGTAGACCGCGTCCGGCGGCAGCGACTTGCCGTCCCAGGTGGTGATGGCGTTGACCGTCTTGGGCAGCGAGCCGACCACTTCGGGGTTGTACACGCTCTTGTAGAGCAGCGCGGCGATCGGCACCAGGAAGGTCAGCAGGAGGAACAGCAGCAGCGGCAGGACCAACGCCTGGGATTTCAGGCGATTCATCCGCTCCGCACGCGCCAGGCGCTGCTTCAGGGTGGGGCCGGCGACCTCGTTCAAGGACACAGCGGTGGCCATAGCGAACTCCGGTAAAACGGGCCGCCCGCGAGGGCGGCCAAGGTGTGGTGTATCGGGTGTGTCACGGCGAGCGCCGCCGCGCCGGGAGCTTTTCCCGGCGGGAACGGCCCGCAGGGCCTGCGGGCCGTGGCATCGCTGCCGCGGTTGCCGCCCGGGCGGGCGGCGGGGCCTGCCTTACTTGGCGGCCCAGGCGTTGAAGCGCTGTTCCAGCTGCTCGCCGTAGTCGGCCCAGAAGGTCACGTCCATGCCCACCTGGTTGGCGATGTTTTCCGGGGTGGTCGGCATGTTGGCCTGCACGCTCTTGTCCAGCAGGCTCACGGTGTTCTTGTTCACCGGGCCGTAGGCGATGTTCTCGGCGTAGATCTTCTGCTGCTCGGGCTTGACCGAGAAGGCGATGAACTTCAGGGCTTCTTCTTTCTTCTTGTCGCCTTTCGGGATGGCCCAGGCATCGAAGTCGTAGATGCCGCCGTTCCACACGACCTTCAGGTTGCTTTCCTTCTGCACCGAGGCGATGCGGCCGTTGTAGGCCGAGCTCATCACCACGTCACCGGAGGCGAGGTACTGCGGCGGCTGGGCGCCGGCTTCCCACCACTGGATGCTCGGCTTGATCTCGTCGAGCTTCTTGAAGGCGCGGTCCTGGCCTTCCTTGGTGGCCAGCACCTTGTACACGTCCTTGGGCGCGACGCCGTCGGCCATCAGGGCGAATTCCAGGGTGTACTTGGCGCCCTTGCGCAGGCCGCGCTTGCCCGGGTACTTCTTCAGGTCCCAGAAGTCGGCCCAGCCGGTGGGGGCGGTCTTGAGCTTGTCGGCGTTGTAGGCCAGCACGGTGGACCACACGAAGAAGCCGACGCCGCAGTTGCTCACGGCGCCCGGGACGTAGTCCTCGGCCTTGCCGAGGATGGCCGGGTCGATTTCCTCGAACATGCCTTCGTCACAGCCGCGGGCCAGTTCCGGCGATTCCACCTCGACCAGGTCCCAGGTCACGCTGTTGGTGTCGACCATGGCCTTCACCTTGGCCATCTCGCCGTTGTACTCGCCGGCGACGATCTTGTTGCCGGTGGCCTTCTCGAAGGGCTGGTAGAAGGCCTTGGTCTGGGCGTCCTTGTTGGCGCCGCCGAAGGAGATCACGGTCAGATCGGTGGCCGCCATGGACTGCGCGGCGCAAGCCAGGCCGAGGGTCAGCGCGGCGAGCTTGAGGCCGGCCTTCGACGGGTGGAACGGGGACTTCGACATTATTCTTCTCTCCACAGTGTGCTGGTTTGTTTTTCTTCGAATCAGGCCGCCGACAGCGGGTCGAGGGCACGCACGTGCTCCACGGCCCAGCCCAGCGGTACCACATCACCCACGCTCAGCGCAGGGTCGAGCTCGGCGATCGGCTGCTTGACGAAGAAATCGGTGCGGCCGCAAACCTCCAGGCGGATGCGCACGTGGTCGCCAAGATAGATGAACTCGGCCACACGGCCGGAGAAGCGGTTCACGCAGCTTTCGCTGTGCCCGTTCAGGCGCACCCGCTCGGGACGGATCGACAGGCTGACGGGGTCGCCGGGCTGGCCGACGTTCACCGCCAGCGCCTCGACCTTCTCGCCACGCGCCAGGGTCACCACGCAGCGCTCGCCCTCGTGGCTCGCCAGTTGCCCGGCGATGCGGTTGTTCTCGCCGATGAAGTTGGCCACGAAGGAGTTGCGCGGGTGTTCGTAGAGTTCGTGGGGCGGGGCGATCTGCTGGATCTCGCCCTGGTGGAACACCGCCACGCGGTCGGACATGGTCAGCGCCTCGCCCTGGTCGTGGGTCACGTAGACCACGGTCACGCCCAGGCGCTGGTGGATGTGCTTGATCTCCATCTGCATGTGCTCGCGCAGCTGCTTGTCGAGCGCACCCAGGGGTTCGTCCATCAGCACCAGCTGCGGCTCGAAGACCAGCGCCCGGGCCAGGGCCACGCGCTGCTGCTGGCCGCCGGAGAGCTGCGCCGGGTAGCGCCCGCCGAAGGCGTCGAGCTGGACCATGGACAGCGCGCGCTTGACGCGCTCGGCCACGTCGGTCTTGCTCATGCCGCGCACGGAAAGCGGGAAGGCCAGGTTCTCCGCCACGGTCATGTGCGGGAACAGGGCATAGTTCTGGAACACCATGCCGATGTCGCGCTTGTGCGGGGGGACGTTGTTGATGGAGCGGCCGGCCAGCTGGATCTCGCCGGAGGTGGGGGTTTCGAAACCGGCCAGCATCATCAGGCTGGTGGTCTTGCCGGAACCGGACGGCCCCAGCAGGGTGAGGAATTCGCCTTTGCGAATATCCAGGTTGAGGTCTTTGACGATGAGCGTCTCGCCGTCGTAGCTCTTCTGGACGCCACGGAAGCTCACCAGCACATCGTTCGCCTGAGTCTCGGCCATAACCGCACCTTTTGTATTTGTAAGAAGTTGCCGTGAAGCAAGACTAGAGAAGCCTGCAGCGCGCGCAAATCGGGCGGGAAGAGAACTTGCTATAAGGGTAGAAGAGGATCGTCTGTAGGGCGATCCCTACACGAAAAGTGTGGCTATCAGTCGCAGAAAGCCGGCGTCGCATTGACTGCGACACCGGCATATCCGAAAGCGACCTGGAGCCTGTCTACGATCTCGCGAGCTAGAGCAGGACAAGGCGGGAACAGGCGAGTGAGCGGAGTTCAGGCCGCTAAATGAGCATCGCTCGCCTGTTCTTAACGCAGTCATGCCGACGCGCAGCAGATCGTAGGCAGGTTCTCAGCGTTTGGCCCAGTCCTGGAAGCGCTTCTCCAGGGCATCGCCATGCTCGGCCCAGAAGGCCACGTTCATGCCCAGGGCGTCGGCCATGTTGCGCGGCGCGGTGGGCAGGTTGGCGGCCACCTGCGGGTCGAGCTGCTCCACCGCCTTGCGGTTGGTCGGGCCGTAGGCGATGTTCTGCGCATAGACCTTCTGCTGCTCGGGCTGGCTGGCGAAGGCGATGAACTTCTCCGCCAGCTCCTTCTTCCACGCCCCGGACGGCAACGCCCAGAAGTCGAAGTCGTAGATGCCGCCGGCCCAGGCCATGCGCAGGCCCTTCTGCTCGGGCTGGGCCGCGGCGATGCGGCCGTTGTAGGCCGAGCTCATGACCACGGTGCCGTCGGACAGGTCGCGCACCGGGTCCTGGCCGGACTTCCACCAGTGGATGCTCGGCTTGATCTCGTCGAGCTTGCGGAAGGCGCGGTCGACGCCGCCCGGGGTGCCCAGCACCTGGTAGACGTCCTTGGGCGCCACGCCGTCGGCCATCAGGGCGAACTCCAGGCTGTACTTGGCGCCCCAGCGCAGGCCGCGCTTGCCGGGGAATTTCTTCAGGTCCCAGAAATCGGCCCAGCCCTGGGGCTTGCCCTGCAGCTTGTCCTGGTTGTAGGCCAGCAGGGTGGTCCAGACGAAGATGCCGACGCCGCAGGGCTGCACCGCGCCGGGCACGAAGTCGGCGGGGTCGCCGATCAGGCGCTGGTCGAGCTTCTGGAACAGGCCCTCCTGGCAGCCGCGCGCCAGCTCCGGCGCCTCCACCTCGACCACGTCCCAGGACACATGGCTGATCTCCACCATCTGCCTGAGCTTGTCCAGGTCGCCATTGTAGGAACCATGCACCACCGCCGTGCCGGTGGCCGCCTTGAAGGGTTCGTAGAAGGCCTTCTCCTGGGCCGCCTTGTTGGCCCCACCGAAGGAAATCACTGTCACGTAGTCCGCCAGCGCCGGCGTGGCGACAGTCCCCAGCAGGCCGGCCAGCAGCCCGCCCCGTACCGCTCGCAACAACATCCTTCTTCTCCTTGTTCTGATGAAGTACCCCACTGAGCGGGCAATGATTCCCTTTCGCCAGCCGGCGAGGTAGCCGGGCGTTGCAAAAACCGGAAGGGACTCACATAAGCATCGGCGAATCGCCCCGCCGCGCACCGGCTCAGACCAGCTTGTGCTCCACGGCATACTTGACCAGGTCGGCCACCGAATGCGCGCCGAGCTTCTGCATCAGCCGCGCCTTGTGGGTGCTGATGGTCTTGCTGCTGACCGCCAGGTGCTGGGCGATCTCGTTGACGCCCTCGCCCTTGACCAGGCGTTCGAACACCGAGAACTCGCGCTCGGAGAGCAGCGCGTGGGGCGGCCGCGAGTCGGTCAGGCCGACCTCGAAGACCATGCGGTCGGCCAGTTCCGGGTCGATGTAGCGGCCGCCGCTGGCGACCTTGCGGATGGCGGTGAGCAGCAGCGCCGGGTCGCTGTCCTTGGTGGCGTAGCCGGCGGCGCCGATCTTCAGCGCGCGGGCGGCCATCTGCACCTCGTCGTGCATGGACAGCATGAGGATCGCCGGCGGATCGTTCAGCGCGCGGATCCGCGGGATGGCCTCCAGGCCGTTGACGCCGGGCATGGAGATGTCCAGCAGGACCACCTCGCAGGGCACATGGCGCAGGGTTTCGAGCAACTGCTCGCCGTTGGTGGCCTCGCCCACCACCTGCAGGTCCTTGGCCATGCCGATCAGTTGCTTGATGCCCTCACGGACGATGGTGTGGTCTTCGGCCACCAGTACTCGAATCACGCTGCCCTCCCCGAACAGACAAAACCGCGCCGGCCCCGTTACGGCCCCGGCTCCGGCAATTCCCCCGCATCCAGCGGCACGCGCACCCGCAGGCTGCTGCCCTCCCCCGGCTGGCTGTCGATCTCCAGCTCGCCGCCGAGCATCAGCACGCGCTCGCGCATGCCGACCAGGCCGAAGGAGCTGCCGCCCCAGGCCGCCGCGGTGTCGAAGCCGCGGCCATCGTCGCTGATGCTCAGGCAGAGTTCGTCGCCCTCCACCCGCAGGGCCAGTTCCACAGTATGCGCCTGCGCGTGGCGCATGACATTGGTCAGCGCCTCCTGGAGGATGCGGAACAGCCCGATGGCCTTGGCGTCGCCCAGGCGCGGCGGGTTCTCCGGCACCTCCACCAGGCAGGGGATGCCGGTGCGCGTCTCGAAGCGCCGCGCCTGCCACTCCAGCGCCGAGCCGATACCGGCGTCGAGGATCGGCGGGCGCAGGGCCGAGGCCACGTCGCGCACCAGCTGGAACAGCTGGGCGATGAGCTTCTTCATGTTGCCCAGGCGCTCGCTCAGGCCGGGGTCCAGTTCGCCGTAGCCCAGCTCGCACATGGAAGTCTCCAGCTTGAGCACGGTCAGCACCTGGCCCAGCTCGTCGTGCACTTCCCGGGCGATGCGCGCCTTCTCTTCCTCGCGCACGCTCTCCAGGTGCGCCGACAGCTCGCGCAGCTGCGCCCGCGATTGCGCCAGCTCCAGCTCGATCTGCTTGTTCTCGCTGATGTCCCAGACCACGCCGTCCCAGGCCAGGCGGCCGTCGTCCAGGCGCCGCGCGGTGGCCTTGATGTCCACCCAGCGCGGCTCGCCGGAACGGGTCAGGATGCGCCCCTGCCAGTGCCAGTTCTTGCCGCCGGCCACCGCTTCCAGTTGTCTCGCGAGGTAGCCGTCGCGGTCGCCCGGGTGCACCAGGCCGAGGATGCCCAGGCCGCTTTCGCGCAGGTAGCCGGGGGAATAGCCCAGCGAGGCCTCGCTGCCGCCGCTGATGAAGCTGAGGTGGGCGAAGTCGGAGCCGCCCGGGGCGCTGGGCTCCAGGCGGAACACCAGGCCGGGGACGTTGGCGGCGATGCCCTGCAGGCGCGCCTCGCTCTCTTCCAGGGCGGCGCGGGCGCGGCGCCGCTCGGTGGCGTCGTTGAGGAACACCAGCAGGTATTCCGAGCCGCCAAAGCGCAGGAAGCTCAGCGACACTTCCGCCGGCAGCCACTGGCCGTCGGCGCGGCGCAGGTGGCTTTCGAAGCTCAGCGGGCCTTCTTCGCTGTTGCGCGCGCGGCGCCAGAGGTCGAGCCAGGCGTCCATGTCCAGGCCGGGCTCGAAGTCCGCCAGGGGCCGCTCGATCACCTCGCCGGGGGCGTAGCCGAGCATGTCCTCGGCGGCGCGGTTGGCGTAGCGCACGTGGCTGTCCCAGTTGACCCAGAGGATGCCCACGGTGCTGCTGTCGATGGCGAACTGCGTCAGGCGCAGGGCTTCCTCGGCCGCCTGGCGCAGCTCCATGTCGCGGCGCGCGGCGAGCAGGCGCTGCTCCAGCACGTTGCGCTGGTGGCGCAGCCACAGCGCGGTGGCCAGGGCCATGAGCAGCAACAGGCCGAGGAGGATGCAGAGGTTCTGCCAAAAGCCGGGGGACTGTCCCAGGCGCGGGTATTGCGGCTGCAGCCAGCGCTCGTGCAACTGGTCCAGCTGCTTGGCCGGCAGCGCGCGCAGGCTGGCGTCGAGGATGCCGGCCAGCTCGGGCAGGTCGCGGCGGGTGGCCAGGCGCAGCAGTTGTGGATAACCGATGTCGGCCAGCACGCGGAAGCCGGAGAACTCGACCTCGCGGCTGAGGCGGGCCAGGTGCGCCTCGTCGACCACCGCGTAGCTGGCCTCCTGGCCGAGCACCCGGCGCAGGGCTTCGCGGTCGCTGTCGGTGAGCTGCAGCTCCAGGGCCGGGTAGGTGCCGCGCAGGTAGTCGGATACCGCGCCCGGGCCGCGCAGCGCCACGGGTTCGAGCACACCCAGGCGCTCCAGCTCCACGGAGCCGGGGCCGTCGCGGAAGCCGATGAGCAGCCGCGGCACCCGCAGGTAGGGGTCGGAGAACAGCCAGTCGCGCAGGCTGGAAGGGGTCTGGCCGAGCCCCGGCGCCAGGTCGATTTCGCCGGCGCGGGCGGCACGCTCCAGTTCGTCCTGGTCGGCATAGACGCGCCACTGCAGGCTCACCTGCAGCGCATTGGCGATCCAGTCGAGCAGCTCGACGTGGGCGCCGGAGAGCTGCTGCAGGCGCCGGTCCTGCTGGGCGTAGGGCGCATCCAGGACCACGCCGACGCGCAGCTGCGGGTGCGCCTGCAGCCAGGCGCGCTGGGCGGCGTCCAGGGGCACGCCGGGCGGCGCGTCCTGCGCGGCGCCCCACAATGGAATGCACAACAGGAACGCCGCCACGGCGTTCCAGCACAGTCGTCCCATGCCCGCTCCCCGAGAAAAAAGCGCGCCTACATTACCCCATGGCGGGGGGAACCCGGAAAGGCCGGCGCCTGACAAAGCAGAAACAAGGGATTAGTCTGGCCGTTTTGCCAGGCCAGCCCGAGCCACGCAAGGAACCCGCCCCATGTCCCGTCCCGCACAGCCTACCCGCCTCGCCCTCTGCCTGGCCCTGAGCCTGGCGCCCCTGGTGCCGGGCTGGGCCGAAGACACACCGGCCAGCCCGCCCGGCCCGGCGGTGGCGCCGGCAGCGCCCGCGCGCCCGGCCCTGGAGGAACGCAGCCAGGACGAAGCCAGCGCCCTGCAGCAGCGCCTGCCGCAGAAGCAGCAACAGACGCTGCAGGCCGGCGAGGAAAGCTTCCTCGCCCTGTGGCTGCCGGCCAACGCGCCGCAGGCCGAAGGCGTGGTGATCATCGTCCCCGGCGACGGCGAGAACCCCGACTGGCCGGTGACGGTGGGCCCGCTGCGGCGCAAGCTGCCCGACGCCGGCTGGCAGACCATCGCCCTCGGCCTGCCCGACCCGCAGGACAGCCAGCCGGTGCCGCGCAAGGAAAGCGCGGACAAGGCCGCCGCCGACAGCGACGCCGGCGCCAGCAGCAAGGACGTCCAGGGCGAATCCGGCGCCGCCACGCCCACCCCGGAAAGCACCGCCGAGGCCGGCAGCGGCGAACCGGCCCAGGCCAGCAGCGAGGCGCCGCCGGCGCCGGATGCGGCCATCGAGCGGCGCAAGGCCTATGCCGAGCGGGTCATGGCGCGCATCCAGGCCGGCCTCGACTTCGCCCTGCAAGGCAAGCCCAGGAGCATCGTCCTCCTCGGCCACGGCACCGGCGCCTACTGGGCGGCACGCTACCTGGCCGAGCGCGAACCCGGCGAAATCCACAACCTGCTGATCGTCGACGCCGAAGTGCCGCGGGACTTCCGCCCGGCGCTGGAAGACATGGTGCCGCGCCTGCAGTTGGCCACCGGCGACTTCTATTACAAGGACAGGCGCGTCGACCGCGAAGCCGCCAAGGCCCGCCTGCAGGCGAGCCGGCGCGAGACCGGCAAGACCTACGTGCAGATCGGCATGAACGCCCTGCCGGCCGACCGCGCCACCGAGCAGGACCAGCTCTACCGGCGCATCCGCGGCTGGCTGTCGCTGCACATCAAGCAGGCGCCCGCCGAGTAAACCGGCCCCGAGCCCTAGCGGAAGCCGCGGCGCTCGCGCACCAGGGCATAGGCCTGCTGGATCTCGCGGGTCTTCTCGGTAGCGGCGGCGATGCGCGCCTCGCCGGCGCCGGCCAGCTTGTCCGGGTGGTGCTGGCTGATCAGCCGGCGGTAGGCGCGCTTGATCTCCTCCACCGGGCTGTCGTCCTCCACGCCCAATAAACGCAGCGCCTGGCGATAGCTTTCCGCCCGGCTCGGCGGCGCGCGCAGGGCCTCGGCGCCGGCGGCCAGGGACAGCACGGTGGCGCGCGGCAGGCCGAAGCTCTCGCCCCAGCGCAGGATCAGCGCCTTCTCCGCCGCGCTCGGCGCGCCAGCCGCCCAGGCCATGCGCCAGCAGGCTTGCAGCAGGCCGTCGACGCTGGGCCGCTGGCCCCGGCACTGCTGCACGCCCTCCTCCAGGCGCGAACCGCCCTGCTTGCCGCGGTTGAAGGCATCGATGGCGCGCAGGCGGCCGGACTCGTCCAGGCCCAGGCGCAACATTTCCGCCCGCGCCTGCTGGATGTGCGCGTCCTGCACGCGGCCACGGCTCTTGGCCACCCGGCCGAGCAGGAGGAACAGCAGTTCCTCCTCCGGCACCCGCGCGTCGCCGCGCAGTTCATCGAGCAGTTCGCGCCAGCTGCGCCGGCGCAGGCGACGGTCCAGCACCTGGCCGAGCAGGCCGCCGAGCATGGCCCCGGGGATGCTCGCCAGCGCCCAGCCGGCGACTATGCCTATCAGGGTGCCCGGCCAGAACATTCAGCCGGCCGCCAGCAGACGTTCGACTTCGGCCAGGCGCTCGTGGGTGCCGACGTCCACCCAGCGCCCGCGGTGCAGCTCGCCGCTGACACGGCCGGCGGCCATGGCCTCGCGCAGCAGCGGCGCCAGCCTGAAGGCGCCGCCCGTGCAGGCGGCGAACAGCGCCGGGTGCAGTACGGCGATGCCGCTGTAGGTGTAGCTGGGCTCGCCTTCGCGATAGTCGCCGACGCGTTCACCCTCCAGGCGGAAGTCGCCGCGGGTGTTGTGCCCGGGGTTGTCCACCAGCACCAGGTGCGCCAGGTCGCCCTCGGCCAGCGCGCCCTGCAGGCGCGCGTAGTCGAAGTCGGTCCAGATGTCGCCGTTGACCAGGGCGAAGGGCGCTTCGCCGAGCAGCGGCAGGGCGCGGAAGATGCCGCCGCCGGTCTCCAGCGGCTCGCCTTCGGCGGAGTAGCGGATGGCGACACCGAAGCGCGAGCCGTCACCGAGGTAGTCCTCGATCTGCTGCCCCAGCCAGGCGTGGTTGATCACCAGGTCATGGAAGCCGGCGCGGCGCAGGGCCAGCAGCTGGTGCTCGATCAGCGGCCGGCCGCCGGCCGGCACCAGCGGCTTGGGCGTGTGCAGGGTCAGCGGGCGCATGCGCTCGCCCTTGCCGGCGGCGAGGAGCATCGCCTTCATGGCGCCACCGGTTGCGGCAGCTCGGCGAGCAGCGCACCCAGGTCGGCCAGCTCGGGGCGGCGGGCGACGACGCTGTCGAGGTAGCGGAAGAAGCGCGGCACGTCGCCCAGGTAGCGCGGCTTGCCGTCGCGGTGGCAGATGCGCGCGAAGATGCCGATCACCTTCAGGTGGCGCTGCACGCCCATCAGGTCGCTGGCGCGGAAGAACTCCTCGAAGGTCGGCGGCAACGGAATGCCGGCGGCCTGGGCCTTGCGCCAGTAGCGGCTGAGGCCGTCGTGCACGCGCGGCTCGGGCCAACTGAGGAAGGCGTCCTTATAAAGGCAGGTGACGTCGTAGGTCACCGGGCCGTACACCGCATCCTGAAAATCGAGGATGCCGGGGTTCGGCTCGCTGAGCATCAGGTTGCGCGGCATGTAGTCACGGTGCACCAGCACCCGCGGCTGCTCCAGCGCGCTGCTCACCAGGCGGTCGCAGGTGCGCTGCCAGCGCGCCAGTTGCTCGCCTTGCAGCTCGATGTTCAGGTGACGGCCCAGGTACCACTCGGGGAACAGGCCCAGCTCGCGGCGCAGCAGCGCCTCGTCGTAGGCCGGCAGACGGCCTTCGGCCGGCACCTGCTGGAAGGCCACCAGGGCATCCAGGGCATCCTCGAAGAGTTCCTCGGCGTTCTGCGGGTTGAGCACGTCCAGGTAGGTCTGGCGGCCCAGGTCGTCGAGCAGCAGCAAGCCCTGCTCCAGGTCCTGGGCAAGAATCCGCGGCACGTGCACGCCGGCCTCGGCGAGCATGCCGGCCACCTTGACGAAGGGGCGGCAGTCCTCCTGGGGCGGCGGCGCGTCCATGACGATCAGCGTGCGGCCCTCGCCCTGCCAGCGGAAATAGCGGCGGAAGCTGGCGTCGCTGCTGGCCGGGGTGAGCTCGGCGGGCGGCACCGGCCCCCATCCCTCGGCACTGAACACTACGGGTAAACAAGAGTCCAACCAGCGATTCAGGAGCTGGTAACGGGCATCCTCAGACATCTTTGGGGGTTCTCCACGGCCCTAGCCGTTGCGCGGGTCATGCTTTATTATCCAGCATCTTGTGCGACACGCGTAGCGTGTCTCCGACTCCAAGCTGTAGGGCCAGCTTGGAGGATTTCCGAGAGGAAATCGCACGCTTGGGTATCCATCCCCAGGAACCAAAACCCGCCCAGAAGTCCATTGCCTTCAAGGACTTGCCGCAGCGGCGGTGGCAACCCCAAGGTCGCCTAGCACTCGGAAGCGCGACTGCGAACCGGCTCTTTTCGGTTCTGGAGTGCATGCCCAATGGAGGGTGTTATGAATGAGATGAGCCAAGATACCTTCGGCATAATCATGCTCACCGGCTTGCTTCTCGTCTGTTTAGGGATGGCAGCCTGGGCGGATTGGCCGAGGATCAAAAGCTACCTCAAACGACCGCCCTCCAAGCACTAACCCCGGCCCTTGTGGCCTAACCCTTGCGGGAGAGAATCCCCGCTGGGGTTCCTCCTGCCTCAAAACAGGAGGAAACCTTCCCCGAGAGCACGCTGCGCCCGCAGTACCTGCTCACATCAAACTGGAGACATGGGCGGAAGCTCTGTCTGTCATTGTCCAACCACGCCCATCAGGGTGCGGTAGCGGACTCGTTGTGCGACCAACGGTAGCCTACGACGACGTGCATCGCTGGTAACGGCGTTGTGCGAAGCTCGTCCGACAACGTAGCCCCCTATCCAGGGTGCAGTCCTTCCGCGAGGCAGACTGCAGATACTCGGAGCAGTACCGGGTTGAGGCGCCAGGCTGGCTGGTATGGGCAACACATGTGAATCGCTGATAAACACCGTAAGGATAGCCATGCCAAAACTGCTGTCAGGCATGAACCAAAAGGTATGTGGTCGGTTATCTCCGTGGGATGTGGGGATACGTCGCCTTCAAGACCACCGGTGAAAAGGCGAGTCCTAACCCAGTCGTGTGACAGATAGGGAACGTGGTAAGCCCGTATCGCCGCCCTCTGGGCAGGGGAGCCGCAAGGCGAACTGTTGGTGGTGCGGGTATGGGATCGCAGAGAAAGCGAATGCCGGGCTGTAATGGTCTGGATAGGGGTTGAGACATCACCCCACGGGAAACCGGGCAGACTTCTGCGTGGTCTTCCGTCGCAACAGCTCTGACAGAGACCGTCTCAATCAACCCAGGGCCAGCTTCCACCGGCCCTTAACAAACCTACCCTGGCGGGTGCCCCACCCCGTCAGGGGCGGCGTGCACCTTCCGCTCGGGTAGTTCACTTGAGAGGAAAGCAGCATGAAAGAGCTCAGCCAACAGGCCGGGCCTGCGCTTTCCGGCGCTCCACAGCAATGGCACGACGTCGATTGGAGTCGTGTCCAGCGGAACGTCCGGGGAATGCAGGTGCGGATTGCGAAGGCTTGCCGGGAAGGCAAATGGCGCAGGGTGAAAGCCTTGCAACGGATGCTGACCCGCTCGAAGTCGGCCAGATACTTGGCCGTACGGAGAGTCACGGAAAATCAGGGGAGCCGCACGACGGGAGTCGATAAGCAACTCTGGGATACACCCAACGCGAAATGGGAAGCGGTTGGTCAGTTGAAGACGCGGGGATACAAGGCGCGGCCTCTACGGCGCGTCTTTATCCCGAAGTCGGATGGCCGGGAACGCCCTTTGGGTATCCCGACCATGACGGATAGAGCCATGCAGGCGCTATATCTGCTGGCGCTGTCTCCTGTCGCAGAAACCCGGGGCGATCCGAATAGCTACGGCTTCAGGATCGAACGCTCCACGGCGGACGCGATGGCGCAGTTGTTCGTATGCCTATCCAAGCGAGCTTCCGCTCAATGGGTGCTGGACGCGGACATCGAAGGGTTCTTCGACAACATCAACCATGATTGGCTGATAAGGAATGTCCCCACGGATACACGAGTACTCCGGCAATGGTTAAAGGCCGGTGTTGTACACCGAGGGCAGTTGCACGCAACGGATGCAGGTACGCCACAAGGGGGGATCATCTCCCCAACCTTGGCAAATCTGGCGCTGGATGGGCTGGAATCACTCCTCAAGCAACATTTGGGGGTGACGAGGGCGAAGAGGCTGAAGATCAACGTGGTGCGTTACGCGGATGATTTCGTGATCACTGGCGCCTCCCCGGAGGTACTGGAAAACGAGGTCAAACCCTGGGTGGAGCAGTTCCTGGCGGTACGCGGGCTGCGGCTTTCTCCCAAGAAAACCCGCATCGTCCACATCGACGAAGGCTTCGACTTCCTTGGATGGAACTTCCGAAAGTACGACGGAACGTTGTTGATCAAGCCGAGCAAGAAGAACGTCAAGGCGTTCTACGGCAAGGTCAGAGAGGTGATCGACACCCACAAGACGAGTAAGCAGGAGGACTTGATCCGACTGCTAAATCCAATCCTGCGGGGGTGGGCGCTTTACCATCAGCCAGTAGTGGCCAAACAGGCGTATAGCCGGATGGATAACAGGGCGTTTGTTAAGCTCTGGCGCTGGGCCAAAAGGCGGCATCCAAACAAGTCCCTGGACTGGATACGGAAGAAGTATTTCCGTCCACAAGGGGAACGCGGATGGGTGTTCGCCACCACGGTTCTGGAAGCGAACGGAACAAAACGGGAAGTCGAGTTGTACCAGCTTGCAGGGACACCGATCGAGCGGCACAAAAAGGTGAGTGGGGAATACAACCCCTACGACCCGACCATGGAGGCGGCAGGCGAAAAACTGCGCATGGAACGGATGCTGAACAAGCTGAAGTACCGGAAGCAAATCGCCAGTCTATTCACCAGCCAAAGTGGGTTATGCGCGCTATGCAAACAGCCGATATCCAGGGAAACCGGGTGGCACGATCACCACATTATCTACCGCTCACAAGGCGGTGGAGACTCCCTGGAGAACCGGGTACTATTGCACCCCATTTGTCACCAACAGCTCCACGCACGTGGTCTGCATGTGAGCAAACCGGCCCCCTTGGGGGTTTTGGATAGGCCTGAGCCGTAAGCGCTGAAAGGTGCACGTACGGTTCTTAGGGGGGGATCAGCCAGTAATGGCTGGTTCCCACCCGACTTTGAGCCCATCGAGTGGCTATGGCCGAATCTGGCCGATGGCTCGCAGGAAGCCCGGATTAACAAGATGGCAGTGATTCTCCCCGTGTTCCGTAGAAAGTTCCCCTTACTGGTGACCGGTGGCCTGCTGGCTATGCAGCCGCTCGCTTCCTCGACCGCCACGGCGGCCGAACAGTTCAACTGCACCCCCTCCGGCGGCAGCTGGGACTGCTCCTCGCAGCAGCCGGCCAGCGCCCTGCCGCCGCGTCCGGAGCATACCGAAAGCTCGGTCAGCACCCCCGCCAGCGGCGGTGAAGGCGCTGCCGTCGCCGGTGCGGCTGCCGGCGCCGAAGAGCCCAGGCAGAAGCTGGTCACCGAGAGCGGCGGCAAAGGCCTCAAGTCGCGCAGCGCCGACTACAGCCACCTCGACTGGGTCCCGCGGGAGAAACTCACCGCCGCCCAGCTGGCGGAAGTCGGCCCGTACTGCAGCGGCGCCTACATCGAACCGGCCCGCCCGGGCATGAACGACAAGACCCCGCGCGACGAGGCCCCGACCTACGTCTCGGCGAAGGTCTCGCGCTACGAGCAGGAGTCGCAGGTCGCGACCCTGGCCGGCAACGTGGTCCTGCGCCAGGGCAGCATGCAGGTGGAGGCCGACGAGGCCAACCTGCACCAGGCCGAGAACCGCGGCGAGCTGGCCGGCAACGTGCGCCTGCGCGACAACGGCGCGCTGATCGTCGGCGACCACGCCGACCTGCAGCTGGACAACGGCGAGGCGAAGATCGACAACGCCGAGTACGTCATGCACCAGGCCCAGGTCCGCGGCAGCGCGCTCTACGCCAAGCGCCAGGAAGACGCCATCATCCAGCTCAAGGACGGCACCTATACCCGTTGCGAGCCGGGCAGCAACTCCTGGTACGTCAAGGGCAACAACATCAAGCTGAACCCGGCCACCGGCTTCGGCACCGCGACCAACGCGACCCTGCGGGTGAAGGACATTCCGGTGTTCTACACCCCCTACATCTATTTCCCGATCGACGATCGCCGCCAGTCCGGCTTCCTGCCGCCCACCCTGGGCAGCACCAGCGACACCGGCATGTTCGTGGTCACCCCGTACTACTTCAACCTGGCGCCGAACTACGACGCCACGCTGTTCCCGCGCTACATGGCCAAGCGCGGCCTGATGATGGAAGGCGAGTTCCGCTACCTGACCCACAGCAGCGAGGGCCAGGTCACCGCCGCCTACCTGAACGACAAGGACGACGACCGCGAAGGCCAGCCGCACTTCACCGACCAGCGCTGGATGTACGGCTGGAAGAACACCAGCGGCCTGGATTCGCGCTGGCTGGCGCAGGTGGACTACACCAAGATCAGCGACCCGTACTACTTCCAGGACCTGGACACCTCCCTGGGCCTGGGCTCGCCGACCTACGTGAACCAGCAGGGCGCCCTGACCTACCGCGGCGACGACTTCACCGCGCGCCTCAACGCCCAGGCCTACCAGTTGGCCACCGTGACCGACGTGACGCCGTACGACCGCCTGCCGCAGCTGACCCTCGACGGTCGCCTGCCCTACCACCCGGGCGGCCTGGAGTTCACCTACGGCAGCGAACTGGTGCGCTTCGACCGCGACCTGGACGAGGACGTCTACTTCGATACCGACGGCAACGTGCTCGGTCAGCGCCCGGACGTGAACATCTCCGGCCTGGCCCGCGCCACCGGCGACCGTGCGCACTTCGAGCCGGGTGTCAGCCTGCCGCTGGCCAGCAGCTGGGGCTTCCTGACGCCGACGCTGAAGGCGATGTACACCAAGTACGACCTGGACCTGGACGGCACCGGCAAGGCGCAGCTGAACAGCTCGACCAACTACGGCGAAGTCAGCTACGACAGCAGCCCCGACCGCTCGCTGCCGCTGGCCAAGCTCGACGGCGGCCTGTACTTCGACCGCGACACCACGTTCGGCGGCACCAAGTTCCGCCAGACACTGGAGCCGCGCGCCATGTACCTGTACGTGCCGTACCGCAACCAGGACAACCTGCCGAGCTTCGACACCGGCGAGTTCAACTTCAGCTACGACTCGCTGTGGCGCGAGAACCGCTTCACCGGCAAGGACCGCATCGGCGACGCCAACCAGTTGTCCCTGGGCGCCACCTCGCGCTTCATCGAGGACAACGGCTTCGAGCGCGCCTCCGTCAGCGCCGGCCAGATCTACTACTTCTCCGACCGCCGCGTGCAACTGCCGGGCCTGACCGAGAAGTACATCCGCAACTACAACCTGGCGAACCCGAACAACCCGATCGACAACCCCGACGCGGACACCTGGCGCTCGCCCTATGCCCTGCAGGGCGTCTATCGCTTCAACCACGACTGGCGCCTGAGCTCGGACTACAACTGGAACCCCAACACGCACCACACCGACAGCGGCAGCGTGATGTTCCACTACCAGCCCGAAGCCGAGCCGCAGAAGGTGTTCAACGCCGGCTACCGCTACCGCGCGGACAGCAAGTCGTTCGACCCGAACCTCGGCCGCTTCAGCTACAACAGCGACGAGTACAAGATCGAGCAGCACGACTTCTCGGTCATCTGGCCGATCGTCCCGCAGTGGAGCGCGATCGCCCGCTGGCAGTACGACTACAACCAGAACCGCACCCTCGAGGCCCTCGGCGGCTTCGAATACGACAGCTGCTGCTGGAAACTGCGACTGGTCAACCGCTACTGGCTGAAGTACGACGACGACAACTTCTACACGTCCGACTCCAAGGCCGACCGCGGCATCTTCCTGCAAATCATCCTCAAGGGCCTTGGCGGCGTTGTAGGCAACCAAGTCGAAGGCTTCCTCGACCAAGGCATCCAAGGTTATCGTCAACGTGAAGACAGCTCTATGTAATGCCCTGCGCCCGCTGATGCTGGGCGCCCTGCTGGTCTGTTCCGCAGCCCACGCCGAAGTCACCCCGCTGGACCGTGTCGTGGCCATCGTCGACAACGACGTGGTCATGCAGAGCCAGCTCGACCAACGCCTGCGCGAAGTCCGCCAGACCATCGAGAAGCGCGGCGCGCCGCTGCCGCCCGAGCACGTGCTGACACAGCAGGTGCTCGAGCGCCTCATCATCGAGGACATCCAGCTGCAGATCGGCGAACGCTCCGGCATCCGCATCACCGACGAGGAGCTGAACCAGGCCATGGGCACCATCGCCCAGCGCAACAACCTGAGCCTGGACCAGTTCCGCGCCGCCCTCGCCCGCGACGGCCTGTCCTACGACGACGCCCGCGAGCAGGTGCGCCGCGAGATGATCATCAGCCGCGTGCGCCAGCGCCGCGTGGCCGAGCGCATCCAGGTCAGCGACCAGGAAGTGCAGAACTTCCTGGCCTCCGACCTGGGCAAGATCCAGCTCTCCGAAGAGTACCGCCTGGCCAACATCCTCATCCCGGTGCCGGACGGCGCTTCGCCGGAAACCCTCCAGGCCGCCGGCAGGCAGGCCCAGGAGATCTACCAGCAGCTCAAGCAGGGCGCCGACTTCAACCAGTTGGCGATTTCCCGCTCGGCCGGCGACAACGCCCTGGAAGGCGGCGAGATCGGCTGGCGCAAGGCCGCCCAGCTGCCCTCGCCGTTCGACGGCATGATCGGCAGCCTGGCCGTGGGCGACGTCACCGAGCCGGTGCGCACCCCCGGCGGCTTCATCATCCTCAAGCTGGAAGAGAAGCGCGGCGGCAGCAAGATGGTGCGTGACGAGGTGCATGTCCGCCACATCCTGCTCAAGCCCAGCGAAATCCGCAGCGACGAGGAAACCCAGAAGCTGGCGCAGAAGCTCTACGAGCGCATCCAGAGCGGCGAAGACTTCGGCAAGCTGGCCAAGCAGTTCTCCGAAGACCCGGGCTCGGCGCTGCACGGCGGCGACCTCAACTGGGTCGATCCGGAATCCCTGGTGCCGGAATTCCGCGACGTGATGAACAGCATCCCGCAGAACCAGCTGTCCAAGCCGTTCCGCTCGCCGTTCGGCTGGCACATCCTGGAAGTCCTCGGTCGCCGCGCCACCGACAGCAGCGACAAGTTCCGCGAGCAGCAGGCCGCCCAGGTCCTGCGCAACCGCAAGTACGACGAGGAACTGCAGGCCTGGCTGCGGCAGATCCGCGACGAAGCCTACGTCGAGATCAAGCTGTAAGCCCCACGCGCAACACAGGAACCCGGCCCCAAGGCCGGGTTTCTTTTTATCCGCGCCCCACTTGGGCGTAGAGTGGGCCCATCCCGAACAACCCCGGCCGCCGGCGCGGCCGATGCCTTAGAGACACCCGCCATGCAAGCCTCCAAGCCATTCGCCCTCACCCCCGGAGAGCCGGCCGGCATCGGCCCGGACCTGTGCCTGCTGCTGTCCCGCCAGGCCCAGCCCCAGCCGCTGGTGGCCATCGCCAGCCGGCAACTGCTGGCCGAGCGCGCCGCCCTGCTGGGCCTGGACATCCAGTTGCTGGAAGCCGGCCCCGGCCAGTGGCCGCAGGCGCCCGCCCCGGCAGGCTCGCTCTATGTCTGGGACACCCCGCTGGGCGCGCCGGTAAAAGCCGGCCAGCTCGACCCGGCCAATGCCGGCTACGTGCTGCAGACACTGACCCGCGCCGGCCAGGGCTGCCTGGACGGCAGCTTCGCCGGGATGATCACCGCGCCGGTGCACAAGGGCGTGATCAACGAAGGCGGCGTGGCCTTCTCCGGGCACACCGAGTTCCTCGCCGAGCTGACCCACACCCCGCAGGTGGTGATGATGCTCGCCACCCGCGGCCTGCGCGTGGCGCTGGTGACCACCCACCTGCCGCTGCGCGAGGTGGCCGACGCCATCACGCCCGAGCGCCTGGCGCGCGTCACCCGCATCCTGCATGCCGACCTGCGCGACAAGTTCGGCCTGGCCAAGCCGCGCATCCTGGTCTGCGGCCTCAACCCCCACGCCGGCGAGGGCGGCCACCTGGGCCACGAGGAAATCGACGTCATCGAGCCCACCCTGGAGCGCCTGCGCGGCGAAGGCATGCAGCTGATCGGCCCGCTGCCGGCCGACACCCTGTTCACCCCCAAGCACCTGGAGCACTGCGACGCGGTGCTGGCCATGTACCACGACCAGGGCCTGCCGGTGCTCAAGTACAAGGGCTTCGGCGCGGCGGTGAACGTCACCCTGGGCCTGCCGATCATCCGCACCTCGGTGGACCATGGCACCGCCCTGGACCTGGCCGGCACCGGCCGCATCGACGGCGGCAGCCTGCAGGTGGCGCTGGAGACGGCTTACCAGATGGCGGCTAGTCGGATTGATAGTTGAAAGCTGGAAGCTGGAAGCTGGAAGCTGGAAGCTGGAAGCTGGAAGCTGGAAGCTGGAAGCTGGAAGCCAGGACGAAAGCGCATTTTTCGTACCAGCGCCAGGCTGGTAACATCGGCGTACGCGTCTTTCTCTTCCAGCTTCTAGCTTCAGGCTTCTAGCTGCTCCCTGGAACTCCCTATGTCTTCCGAGCTTTTCCAACATCGCGCGCGCAAGCGCTTCGGCCAGAACTTCCTGCACGACGCCGGGGTGATCCACCGCATCCTGCGCGCCATCGCGCCCAAGGAAGGCCAGCACCTGCTGGAGATCGGCCCGGGCCAGGGCGCCCTGACCGAAGGCCTGGTGGACAGCGGCGCGCAGCTGGACGTGATCGAGCTCGACCTCGACCTGATCCCGCAGCTGAAGTGGCGCTTCGGCCTGAAGCCGAACTTCCGCCTGCACCAGGGCGACGCCCTGAAGTTCGACTTCGCCACCCTGCCCCAGGCCGGCGAGAAGCTGCGGGTGGTCGGCAACCTGCCCTACAACATCTCCACGCCGCTGATCTTCCACCTGCTGGAGCACGCCGGGATCATCCAGGACATGCACTTCATGCTGCAGAAGGAAGTGGTCGAGCGCCTGGCCGCCGAGCCCGGCGGCGGCGACTGGGGCCGGCTGTCGATCATGGTCCAGTACTTCTGCAAGGTGGACTACCTGTTCACCGTCGGCCCCGGCGCCTTCAACCCGCCGCCCAAGGTGGAGTCGGCCATCGTCCGCCTGGCGCCCTACGCCGAGCCGCCGCACCCGGCCAAGGACCACCGCCTGCTCGAACGCATCGTCCGCGAAGCCTTCAACCAGCGCCGCAAGACCCTGCGCAACACCCTGCGCAGCCTGATGTCCATCGAGGACATCGAGGCCGCCGGCGTCGACCCCAGCCTGCGCCCGGAACAGCTGGACGTGGCCGACTTCGTGCGCCTGGCCAACCGCCTGGCGGAACTGGCCCCCGAGCAGTGAAACCCTCGACGAGACGCCCGAGCCGAGCATGAGCGATCCCCGATACCAGATTTCCGTCAGCGTCACCACCCGCCACCTGCCCGAGCAATCGCAGCCGGAGCAGCAGCGCTACGTCTTCGCCTACACGGTGACCATCCACAACCAGGGCGAGCAGGCGGCTAAGCTGCTCAGCCGCCACTGGATCATCACCGACGGCGACGGCCACGTGCAGGAAGTACGCGGCGCCGGCGTGGTGGGCGAGAAGCCGCTGATCGAGCCGGGCACCAGCCATACCTACACCAGCGGCACCGTGCTGGCCACCAAGGTGGGCAGCATGTCCGGCAGTTACCAGATGGTCGCCGCCGATGGCCACCATTTCGACGCCGAGATCCCGGTGTTCCGCCTCGCCGTGCCGGGGGCGCTGCACTGATGGCCACCTACGCCGTGGGCGACCTGCAGGGTTGCCTGGAGCCACTGAAACAACTGCTGCAGCGGGTTGCCTTCGACCCCGCCCGCGACAAGCTGTGGCTGGTGGGCGACCTGGTCAACCGCGGCCCGCAGTCGCTGGAAACCCTGCGCTTCCTCTACGCCATGCGCGATTCGGTGGTCTGCGTGCTGGGCAACCACGACCTGCACCTGCTGGCCGTGGCCTACAACGCCGAACGCCTGAAGAAGGCCGACACCCTGCGCGAAATCCTCGAGGCGCCGGAGCGCGACGACCTGCTCGACTGGCTGCGCAACATGCCCCTGGTGCACCACGACGCCCAGCGCGACGTCACCCTGGTGCACGCTGGCATCCCGCCGCAGTGGAGCATCGAGAAATCCCTGCAGCGCGCCGCCGAAGTGGAGGAAGCCCTGCGCGACGACCAGCGCCTGCCGCTGTTCCTCGAAGGCATGTACGGCAACGAGCCGGCCAAGTGGGACAAGAAGCTGCACGGCATCGACCGCCTGCGGGTGATCACCAACTACTTCACCCGCATGCGCTTCTGCACCCCCGACGGCAAGCTCGACCTCAAGAGCAAGGAAGGCCTGGATACCGCGCCGGCCGGCTACGCCCCCTGGTTCAGCTACCCCGAGCGCAAGGCCGCCGGGCGCAAGATCATTTTCGGCCACTGGGCGGCGCTGGAAGGCCAGTGCGACGTGCCCGGCCTCTACGCACTGGACACCGGCTGCGTGTGGGGCGGTAGCATGACCCTGCTGAACGTCGACAGCGGCGAACGCATCGCCTGCAGCTGCGCCGGCAACGCCGGCTGAGCCCACCCACAGAGCAGAGAACATGAGCGAATTCAAGCGCATCGCCCCCGAACAGGCCCACCAGCTGCGCCAGGCCGGCGCCCAGGTGGTGGACATCCGCGACCCGCAGAGCTACGCGATGGGCCACGTCACCGGTTCCCGCCACATCGACAACTACTCGGTGGCCGATTTCATCCGCCAGGCCGACCTCGATGCGCCGCTGCTGGTGTTCTGCTACCACGGCAACTCCAGCCAGAGCGCGGCCGCCTACTTCGTCCAGCAGGGCTTCACCGACGTGTACAGCGTCGACGGCGGCTTCGAACTGTGGCGCAGCGTCTATCCCGCGGATACCAGCAGCGGCCAGGCGGACGGAGGGGCCCGGCCGAGGTTCCACAAATAAATCTGTAACTTCTCACCCGATTCCCCTTTACAGGCCGGATAACGAACTATCCTTTTCCTCAGGCCATCCAAAAGGGGAGAGCCGGCCCACCGGCTTCCGGGAATCGGCAGTGACCATTTGGGGCGGTTCAGGGCGCAAGCCAGGTACCGTTGGAGTTCTGGGGGAAATTCGCCGGCCACGCTGGCAGCCCGCCCGCACCCACTCACACCGATCCCGTGCCGGCTCCATGCATCGAGCGAGGAGACGTCATGAGTATTTTCAGTCACTTCCAGGAACGCTTCGAAGCGACCCGCCAGGAGGAATACTCCCTGCAGGAGTACCTGGATATCTGCAAGCAGGACAAGACCGCCTATGCCACCGCGGCCGAGCGCATGCTGATGGCCATCGGCGAGCCGGAACTGCTGGATACCTCCACCGACCCACGGCTGTCGCGAATCTTTTCCAACAAGGTGATCCGCCGCTACCCGGCGTTCGCCGACTTCCACGGCATGGAAGAATGCATCGACCAGATCGTCGCCTTCTTCCGCCACGCGGCCCAGGGCCTGGAAGAAAAGAAACAGATCATCTACCTGCTCGGCCCGGTGGGCGGCGGCAAGTCGTCCCTGGCGGAAAAGCTCAAGCAACTGATGGAGAAGGTGCCCTTCTACGCCATCAAGGGCTCGCCGGTGTTCGAATCGCCCCTGGGGCTGTTCAACCCGGATGAGGACGGCGCCATCCTCGAGGAAGACTACGGCATCCCGCGGCGCTACCTGCGCTCGATCATGTCGCCGTGGGCGACCAAGCGGCTCAACGAGTTCGGCGGCGACATCAGCCAGTTCCGCGTGGTCAAGCTGCACCCCTCGATCCTCAACCAGATCGCCATCGCCAAGACCGAACCGGGGGACGAGAACAACCAGGACATCTCCGCCCTGGTGGGCAAGGTGGACATCCGCAAGCTCGAGGAGTACCCGCAGAACGACGCCGACGCCTACAGCTACTCGGGCGCGCTGTGCCGGGCCAACCAGGGCCTGATGGAATTCGTCGAGATGTTCAAGGCGCCGATCAAGGTCCTGCACCCGCTGCTGACCGCCACCCAGGAGGGCAACTACAACAGCACCGAGGGCCTGGGCGGGCTGCCCTACAGCGGCATCATCCTCGCCCACTCCAACGAATCGGAGTGGCACAGCTTCCGCAACAACAAGAACAACGAGGCCTTCATCGACCGTATCTACATCGTCAAGGTCCCGTACTGCCTGCGCGTCACCGACGAGATCAAGATCTACGACAAGCTTTTGATCAACAGCTCGCTGGCCCACGCGCACTGCGCCCCGGACACCCTGAAGATGCTCTCGCAGTTCTCCGTGCTGTCGCGCCTGAAGGAGCCGGACAACTCCAACATCTACTCGAAGATGCGCGTCTACGACGGCGAGAACCTCAAGGACACCGATCCCAAGGCCAAGTCGATCCAGGAATACCGCGATGCCGCGGGGGTCGACGAAGGCATGGCCGGGCTTTCCACCCGCTTCGCCTTCAAGATCCTCTCCAAGGTGTTCAACTTCGACCCGCACGAAGTGGCGGCCAACCCGGTGCACCTGCTCTACGTGCTGGAGCAGCAGATCGAGCAGGAACAGTTCCCGCCGGAAACCCGCGAGCGCTACCTGCGCTTCATCAAGGAATACCTGGCGCCGCGCTACGTGGAATTCATCGGCAAGGAAATCCAGACCGCGTACCTCGAGTCCTACAGCGAATACGGCCAGAACATCTTCGACCGCTACGTGCTCTACGCCGACTTCTGGATCCAGGACCAGGAATACCGCGACCCGGAAACCGGCGAAATCCTCAACCGCGCCGCCCTCAACGAGGAGCTGGAGAAGATCGAGAAACCGGCCGGCATCAGCAACCCGAAGGATTTCCGCAACGAAATCGTCAACTTCGTGCTGCGCGCCCGCGCCGGCAACAACGGCAAGAACCCCAGCTGGCTGTCCTACGAGAAGCTGCGCGTGGTGATCGAGAAGAAAATGTTCTCCAACACCGAGGACCTGCTGCCGGTCATCAGCTTCAACGCCAAGGCCAGCAAGGAGGACCAGCAGAAACACAACGACTTCGTCCGGCGCATGGTCGAGCGCGGCTACACCGAGAAGCAGGTGCGCCTGCTGTCGGAATGGTATCTGCGCGTACGTAAGTCGCAGTAAAAAGCAGTTGAAAGCCGGATGCTGGAAGCCGGAAGCCAGAGGCATACCGTAACCCCCGGTTGCGGCCTGCTTCCAGCTTACCGCTTCCAGCTTCCAGCTTCCAGCTCAGCCCGGAGGGCCTGTATGAGCTACGTCATCGACCGGCGTCTGAACGGCAAGAACAAAAGCACGGTGAACCGCCAGCGCTTCCTGCGGCGTTACCGTGAGCACATCAAGAAGGCGGTCGAGGAGGCCGTCAGCCGGCGCTCGATCACCGACATGGAGCACGGCGAGCAGATCAGCATCCCCGGCCGCGACATCGACGAACCCATCCTCCACCACGGCCGTGGCGGGCGGCAGACCATCGTCCACCCGGGCAACAAGGAATTCACCACCGGCGAGCACATCGCCCGGCCCCAGGGCGGCGGCGGTGGCCGTGGCGCCGGCAAGGCCAGCAACCAGGGCGAGGGGATGGACGACTTCGTCTTCCAGATCACCCAGGAGGAATTCCTCGACTTCATGTTCGAGGACCTGGAACTGCCCAACCTGGTCAAGCGCCACATCACCGGCAGCGACACCTTCAAGACCGTGCGCGCCGGCATCAGCAACGATGGCAACCCCTCGCGCATCAACATCGTCCGCACCCTGCGCTCGGCCCACGCCCGGCGCATCGCCCTGACCGGCTCCACCCGCGGCAAGCTGCGCGCCGCCGTGGCCGAACTGGAACGGCTCAAGCGCGAGGAACCGGACAACCTCGGCGACATCCAGGCGCTGGAGCAGGAAATCGACCGCATGCGCGCGCGCATCGACCGCGTGCCCTTCCTGGACACCTTCGACCTCAAGTACAACCTGCTGATCAAGCAGCCCAACCCCACCTCCCAGGCGGTGATGTTCTGCCTGATGGACGTCTCCGGCTCCATGACCCAGGCGACCAAGGACATCGCCAAGCGCTTCTTCATCCTCCTGTACCTGTTCCTCAAGCGGAACTACGAGAAGATCGAAGTGGTGTTCATCCGCCACCACACCAGCGCCCGCGAGGTGGACGAGGAGGAATTCTTCTATTCCCGGGAGACCGGCGGCACCATCGTCTCCAGCGCGCTGAAGATGATGCAGGAGATCATGGCCGAGCGTTACCCCACCCACGAGTGGAACATCTACGCGGCCCAGGCCTCCGACGGCGACAACTGGAATGACGATTCGCCCGTCTGCCGCGATATCCTGATGAAACAGATCATGCCGTTCGTGCAGTACTACACCTACGTCGAGATCACCCCGCGCGAGCACCAGGCGCTGTGGTTCGAGTACGAACGGGTGCGCGAAGCCTTCGAAGACAGCTTCGCCCAGCAGCAGATCGTCTCCGCCGCGGACATCTACCCAGTGTTCCGCGAACTGTTCCAGAGGAGGCTAGTCGCATGAGCAAGCGCCAGCCCATCGCCACCGGCTCGGAATGGACCTTCGAGCTGATCCGCCAGTACGACCGGGAGATCAGCCGTATCGCCGAGCGCTACGCGCTGGACACCTACCCGAACCAGATCGAGGTCATCACCGCCGAGCAGATGATGGACGCCTACGCCTCGGTCGGCATGCCCATCGGTTATAACCACTGGTCCTACGGCAAGCATTTCCTCAGCACGGAAAAGAACTACAAGCGCGGGCAGATGGGCCTGGCCTACGAGATCGTCATCAACTCCGACCCCTGCATCGCCTACCTGATGGAGGAAAACACCCAGTGCATGCAGGCGCTGGTGATCGCCCACGCCTGCTACGGACACAACAGCTTCTTCAAGGGCAACTACCTGTTCCGCACCTGGACCGACGCCAGCTCGATCATCGACTACCTGGTGTTCGCCAAGCAGTACATCATGCAGTGCGAGGAGCGCTACGGCATCGACGCGGTGGAAGACCTGCTGGACTCCTGCCACGCCCTGATGAACTACGGCGTCGACCGCTACAAGCGGCCCTACCCCATCTCCGCCGAGGAAGAGCGGCAGCGCCAGAAGGAACGCGAGGAACTCATCCAGCGCCAGGTCAACGACCTGTGGCGGACCATCCCGCGCGCCGCCGGCAAGGACAAGGAACAGGAACTGGCGCGCTACCCCAGCGAGCCGCAGGAGAACATCCTCTACTTCATCGAGAAGAACGCCCCGCTGCTGGAACCCTGGCAGCGCGAAGTGGTGCGCATCGTGCGCAAGGTGGCGCAGTACTTCTACCCGCAGCGCCAGACCCAGGTGATGAACGAAGGCTGGGCGACCTTCTGGCACTACACCCTGATCAACGACCTCTACGACGAGGGCCTGGTCACCGACGGCTTCATGATGGAGTTCCTCCAGTACCACACCAGCGTGGTCTACCAGCCCGGCTTCGACAGCCCCTACTACAGCGGCATCAACCCCTACGCCCTGGGCTTCGCCATGTACCGCGACATCCGCCGCATCTGCGAGGAGCCCACCGAGGAAGACCGCCGCTGGTTCCCGGACATCGCCGGCAGCGACTGGCTGGCCACCCTCAAGTTCGCCATGAAGAGCTTCAAGGACGAGAGCTTCGTGCTGCAGTTCCTCTCGCCCAAGGTGATCCGCGAGTTCAAGCTGTTCAGCATCCTCGACGACGACCAGAAGGACGACCTGCTGGTCGACGCCATCCACGACGACGACGGCTACCGCAAGATCCGCGAGACCCTCGCCGCGCAGTACAACCTGGGCAACCGCGAGCCCAACGTGCAGATCTGGAACGTCGACCGCCGCGGCGACCGCTCCCTGACCCTGCGCCACCAGCAGCACGACCGCCAGCCGCTGGGCGAATCCACCGAGGACGTGATGAAGCACCTGCACCGCCTGTGGGGCTTCGACATCCACCTGGAAACCCTCAACGGCGAGCTGGTCGTGCAGACCCACCACATGCCCCCAAAGGGTGAACGCGAGAACGAGGACGGCTACCCGCGGCTGGACCTGATCATCCCGCCCATTTGATCGGTTGACCCTCCCCGGGGCAGGACCGAGCATGACGCCAAGCCCAGCCGAGGTCGCCATGCGTCTTTTCGCCATCCTCCTGCTCTGCCTCGCTCTCGCGACCTGCACCACGCAGATCCCCCAGGCCCGGGTGACCCAGGCGGCGGACAGCCGCCTGGCCGGCCTGCAGGCCTTCCGGCTGATGCCCCCGGAAAACGCCGTCGACGCCCTGCCCTACGCCAGCCGCTACCCGCTGATCAACGCCTGGCTGCGCCAGGGCCTGGAGCAGCGCGGCTACCGCGAGGCCGGCGCCGCGCAACTGCGCGTCTACTACTGGCTGGCCCTGCGCGACGCGCCGCTGGAATTCAAGGTCGACGTGCCGCCGCCGCAATCCCTCGGCCCCTACCTGGCCATCCACCGCCTGCGCGACGAAACCGGCACCCTGCGCGTGCGCCTGACCGACCAGCAGGACCAGGTGCTCTGGGAAGGCACCGTCAGCACCGGGCTCAGCCCGGCCCACGCCAGCAGCGAACTGCTGCAGCACGCGGTCGAAGCGCTGGTAAGCCAGATTCCCCAGGCCACCCCGTAGGATGGTGTTGAGCGAAGCGATACCCATCACCACAACCGCATGGGTTTCGCAAGCTCAACCCATCCTACGGTGCGTGTTTGCCGTAGGAGCGGACCTTGTCCGCGATAGCCGGATGTTCCGGCGCGATTCGCGGATGAGATCCGCTTACGCCGCCCCACCCGTACCATTCCCCTGTAGGAGCGCGCCCTGCGCGCGATTTCGCGGGCAGGGCCCGCTCCTACAATTTGCTGTGAGGTATGGAGTTTCCTCGTAGGAGCGGACCTTGTCCGCGATGGCCGGAGGTTCCAGCGCGATTCGCGGATGAGATCCGCTCCACGCCATTCCCCTGTAGGAGCGGGCCCTGCCCGCGATTCGCGCGCAGGGCGCGCTCCTACAGGCTTGCCCCCCACGCCCCGAAGCCCGAAGCTATCCCCCTGACAGGAGAAAGCTTCATGCAGATCTACAAGGTAGGCGGCGCCGTTCGCGACCGTCTGCTCGGCCAAACGGTCAGCGATACCGACTGGGTGGTGGTCGGCGCCAGCGCCGAAGACATGCTCGAGAAGGGCTATCGCCCGGTGGGCGCGGACTTTCCGGTATTCCTCCATCCCAGGACGGGCGAGGAATACGCCCTGGCCCGCACCGAACGCAAGAGCGGCCGCGGCTACGGCGGCTTCACCTTCTATGCCAGCCCCGACGTGAGCCTGGAAGAAGACCTGGTGCGCCGCGACCTCACCATCAACGCCATGGCCGAGGACGATAACGGCCGACTGATCGACCCCTACGGCGGCCAGCGCGACCTCGAAGCCCGCCTGCTGCGCCACCTCTCCCCGGCCTTCGTCGAAGACCCGCTGCGCGTGCTGCGCGTAGCCCGCTTCGCCGCACGCTTCGCGCCGCTGGGCTTCAAGGTCGCCGACGAAACCCTGGCGCTGATGCGTGAGCTGTCCGAATCCGGCGAGCTGGAAGCCCTGACGCCCGAACGCAGCTGGAAGGAAATCGCCCGCGCCCTGATGGAAGCCCGCCCCGACGTGTTCGTCCAGGTGCTGCGCGACTGCGGCGCCCTGGCCGTACTGATGCCCGAGGTCGACGCCCTGTTCGGCGTGCCGCAACCGGCCCAGCACCACCCGGAAATCGACACCGGCGAACACCTGCTGGCCGTGCTGCGCCAGTGTGCCGAGCACCGCCAGCCGCTGACCGTGCGCTGGGCCTGCCTGCTCCATGACCTGGGCAAGGCGCGCACCCGCCGCGAGGACTGGCCCCGGCACATCGCCCACGAACACCTGGGCCTGCCGTTGATCGACGCGGTCAACGCCCGCTTCAAGGCGCCGCGCGACTGCCAGGAACTGGCGCGCCTGGTCGGCGAGTACCACACCCATGCCCACCGCGCCCTGGAACTGCGGCCCAGCACCCTGCTGGAGCTGTTGCAGGCCTTCGACGTCTACCGCCGGCCGCAGCGCTTCGAGGAATTCATCGCCGCCAGCGAAATGGACGCCCGCGGCCGCCACGGTCTGGAAAACCGCGCTTACCCACAGGCCGACTACCTGCGCGGTGCCGCCAGGGCGGCACGCGAAGTGGCGGTGCAACCGCTGCTGGAGAAAGGATTCAAGGGCGCGGAACTGGGCGAAGCGCTCAAGCGCGAACGCCTGAAGGCACTCAAGGCCTACAAGGAAGCCCAGACGTAGGGCGTATAACCGTTCGCGGTCATACGCCGCCACACCCCAGACCACCGCCAACTCCAAGGCTGAACCCGGAGTGACCTGGGCCCCAGGTCAAACGGCGGATAACGTCGAACGTTATCCGCCCTACGCCCCGCCCTCCTGTAGGAGCGAGCTTGCTCGCGAACAGCCCCGGCACCGAGCAAGGCCAAGGTTCGCGAGCAAGCTCGCTCCTACGAAAGGCAGACGGGATCAGGCCGCCGGGTGCGCCGCGATCAATTCCGCCGGCGTCAGCTCGGCGCCGCGCCACTGGAAGGGCACCGGCCACAGGCGCTGGTCGATGTCCGCCTCGGCCCATAGGCTGGCGAAATCACGCCCGGCGCCCGGATGACGCACATCGGGCGCCAGCAGCGCCAGGGGCCAGAGCACGAAGGCGTTCTTCAGCACCTCTGCGCGCGGCAGCACCAGGCCGTCGAACTCGCCGTGCAGGTCGCCATAGAGCAGCACGTCGATGTCCAGCGGCAGGCCCTTGCGCTCCGGCGCATAGCGGCCATTGTCGGCCTCGATGTGCTTCAGGCGCAGGCTCAGCTCGGCCAGCGGCAGCTCGGTCTCGCCGGTCACCACCAGGTTGATGAAGGGGCCGCTGCGGATGCCCACCGGCTCGCTTTCGAACACCGGCGAGCAGCGCAGGTTGCGGACGAAGCCGGTGAGCGCCTCGAGCCCGGCGTGCAGATGACGCTCGCGCTCGATGTTGCTCCCCAGGCCGAGGAAAACGGTGGTCAGCGGCATCCGCGTTCGATCTCCACGCCAACGCCGGCGGCAGCGGCGACCGCCCCCGGCTTGGTCACCCGCAGGCGCAGCCAGCGGATGCCGAATTCGCCCATCAGCAGCGCGGCCAGGCGCTCGGCGAAGGTTTCCACCAACTGGAAGTGCGCGTCACGGGCGAACTCGCCGATGCGCTCGGAGAGCACCGCGTAGTCCAGCGCCTTGGCGATGTCGTCGTCGGCCGCCGCCGGGCGGATGTCCCAGCCCAGGTCCAGGTCCAGACGCAGGCACTGGCGTATCCCCCGCTCCCAGTCGTAGACGCCGATCACGGTGTCCACTTCCAGGCCCTCGATAAAAACTCTGTCCACTTACTGCTGCTCCAAGGCCAGTGCACGACAAGCGTACGCCACCCCGCTAGAATCGGGGACAGTCTCGTCCCCGGTGGAAACCATGGTCTGGCTCTTGGCGATCCTCGCCTACCTGCTCGGCTCGCTGTCCTTCGCGGTACTCCTCAGTCGCCTCTTCGGCACCGCCGACCCGCGCGCCGGCGGCTCCGGCAACCCCGGCGCCACCAACATGCTGCGCCTGGCCGGGAAGAAGGCCGCCATCCTCACCCTCGTCGGCGACCTGGCCAAGGGCCTGGTGCCGGTGCTCGTCGCCCGCCTGTTCGGCCTGGGCGCGATGCAGGAGGCCTGGGTCGGCGTGGCGGCGGTGATCGGCCACCTCTACCCGCTGTACTTCAACTTCCGCGGCGGCAAGGGCGTGGCCACCGCCGCCGGCATGCTCCTGGCGCTCTACCCGCCGGCCGCGCTGCTCGCCGCGGTGGCCTGGCTGCTCACCTTCAGGCTCTCGCGCACCAGCTCGCTCGCCTCGCTGGTCGCCACTCCGCTCACCCTGCCGCTGCTGGCCTGGCAACTGCCGGCGGCGCTGCTGCCGATGACGGTGCTGACCGGGCTGATCGTCTGGCGCCACCGCGGCAACCTGCGCGACCTGGTGGCCGGGCGCGAACGGCATTTCTAGGGCAGGGAGCTTCAAGCCACCAGCGACAAGCTGCAAGCGAAAAGTGGCGACACGCCGCTGGCAGCTTGCCGCCTGTCGCTTGCAGCCATCTTTTTATACCGCCGGCAGCGACTCCATCGGCCAGCGCGCGCGCACGTCGATCGCCGGGCCGTCGTGCTGGCCGGCCAGCAGGCGCTGGCAGCCGGCGTAGGCGATCATCGCGCCGTTGTCGGTGCAGAACCGCGGGCGGGCATAGAACACCTGGCCGCGGAGTTCGCCGAGCATCTTCTGCAGGTGCTCGCGCAGGGCGCGGTTGGCGCTCACCCCGCCGGCGATCACCAGGTTCTTCAGGCCGGTCTGCTTGAGGGCGCGGCGGCACTTGATGGTCAGCGTCTCGACCACCGCCTGTTGGAACGCCAGGGCGATGTCGCAGCGCGTCTGCTCGCCGTCGTCGCCCGCCTCCCGGCAACGCTGCCAGGTGTTCAGGGCGAAGGTCTTCAGGCCGCTGAAGCTGAAGTCCAGGCCCGGACGGTCGGTCATCGGCCGCGGGAAGACGAAGCGCCCCGGCGTGCCTTGTTCCGCCAGGCGGGCGATCTCCGGGCCACCGGGGTAGCCCAGGCCGAGCAGCTTGGCGGTCTTGTCGAAGGCCTCGCCGGCGGCGTCGTCCAGGGACTCGCCGAGCAGTTGGTAGCGGCCGATGCCGTCTACCCGCACCAGTTGGGTGTGGCCGCCGGAGACCAGCAGGGCGACGAACGGGAACTGCGGCGGCTGCTCTTCCAGCATGGGCGCCAGCAGGTGGCCTTCCATGTGGTGCACGCCGACCGCCGGTATGCCCCAGGCGAACGCCAGGGCCTGGGCGCAGGAGGCGCCGACCAGCAGCGCGCCCACCAGGCCGGGGCCGGCGGTGTAGGCGATGGCGTCGATGCCGCCGCTCTGGCAGCCGGCCTCGTCGAGCACCTGGCGGATGAGCGGCAGCATGCGCTTGACGTGGTCGCGCGAGGCCAGCTCGGGCACGACCCCGCCGTAGACGCGATGCAGGTCTATCTGACTGAACAGCGCATCGGCCAGCAGGCCGTGTTCGCTGTCGTAGAGGGCGACGCCGGTTTCGTCGCAGGAGGTTTCCAACCCCAGCACACGCATGGGTTCGAGCCTTCAACTCTGGGCAAATGGGAAGCGGCGCATGATAATCGCCCGCTGCGGGTACCGACCAGCGTTTTTCGATCGGAGGCTTTGCATTCCTGAGCCCGAACCGTTAATATCCGCAACCCTTGAAAACCGCCGTCTCCAGTGCCTACTGCCAGGAGCGCGATAAATCCCCGGTAATCATTGAAGGTACGACCTGGATGCCCGCCGTCAAAGTTAAAGAGAACGAACCCTTCGACGTAGCCCTGCGTCGTTTCAAGCGCTCCTGCGAAAAAGCCGGTGTACTGGCTGAAGTCCGTAGCCGCGAGTTCTACGAGAAGCCCACCGCCGAGCGCAAGCGCAAGGCCGCTGCCGCCGTCAAGCGTCACGCCAAGAAAGTGCAGCGCGAACAGCGCCGCCGCGAGCGTCTGTACTGAGTTCGACTCAGCCGCACGCTCTGCACATCGCCCGGCCCACTCGCCGGGCGAGTGCCTGAAAAGCTACACCGCACTCCGATTCGCACCTGGCGAAGCTCGGAGTTTTTTGCTTTTCACGCCCCATGAAATGCCATACTCCAAGCCAGCCTTGGGTGTATGCCTGGGTCCATCCTGCGTCCCGACGAGTCTATGGCCGGCCTGATTCCGCAATCCTTCATCGATGACCTGCTCAACCGCACCGACATCCTCGATGTGGTGAGCTCGCGCATCCAGCTGAAGAAGACCGGCAAGAACTACAGCGCCTGCTGCCCGTTCCACAAGGAGAAGACACCCTCCTTCACCGTCAGCCCCGACAAACAGTTCTACTACTGCTTCGGCTGCGGCGCCGGCGGCAACGCGCTGGGCTTCATCATGGACCACGACAACCTGGACTTCGTCCAGGCCGTGGAGGACCTGGCCAAGCGCGCCGGCATGGACATCCCCCGCGAGGAAGGCCGGCGCGGCAAGCCGCGGCAGCCGACCGACTCGCCGCTGTACCCGCTGCTGAGCGCCGCCGCCGACTACTATCGCCAGGCGCTGAAGAGCCACCCGGCGCGCAAGGCCGCGGTGGAATACCTCAAGGGCCGCGGCCTGACCGGCGAGATCGCCCGCGACTTCGGCCTGGGCTTCGCCCCGCCGGGCTGGGACAACCTGCTCAAGCACCTGGGCGGCGACAACCTGCAGCTCAAGGCCATGCTCGACGCCGGTCTGCTGGTGGAGAACCCCGACAGCGGCAAGCGCTACGACCGCTTCCGCGACCGGGTGATCTTCCCCATCCGCGACAGCCGCGGGCGGGTGATCGCCTTCGGCGGCCGGGTGCTGGGCGACGACAAGCCCAAGTACCTGAACTCCCCGGAAACCCCGGTATTCCACAAGGGCCAGGAACTCTACGGGCTGTTCGAGGCGCGCAAGAACAACCGCGACCTCGACGAAATCATGGTGGTGGAAGGCTACATGGACGTGATCGCCCTGGCGCAACAGGGCATCCGCAACGCCGTGGCCACCCTCGGCACCGCCACCAGCGAGGAACACATCAAGCGCCTGTTCCGCCTGGTGCCGAACATCCTGTTCTGCTTCGACGGCGACCAGGCCGGACGCAAGGCCGCCTGGCGCGCCCTGGAATCGGCCCTGCCGAACCTGCAGGACGGCCGCAAGATCCGCTTCCTGTTCCTCCCCGAGGGCGAGGACCCGGACAGCCTGGTCCGCGCCGAAGGCCCCGACGCCTTCCGTGCGCGCCTGGTGCAGCAAGCCCAGCCGCTGGCCGACTACTTCTTCCAGCAACTGATGCAGGAAGCCGACCCCAGCACCCTGGAAGGCAAGGCGCACCTGGCGACCCTGGCCGGCCCGCTGCTGGAGAAGATCCCCGGCAACACCCTGCGCCTGCTGATGCGCCAGCGCCTGGGCCAGCTCACCGGCCTGAGCGGCGAGGCGCTCAACCACCTGAACGCGCCACGCTCAAGCAGTAGTGGCCAAGGGCACGGCCAAGCCACGCCAAGCGTCGCCCCGGACAGCCACGCGCATGAATACAGCGACTACGATGTAGGCCACTTCGCCGATCACGGCGAGCCCAGCTACCAGGACAGCGCCAGCTATTTCGAGGCGCCGTCGGATTTCGCTGGCGGCAAAGCGGGCAAGAAGCCCTGGAAGGGCGAGCGCAAATGGGACGGCAAAGGTGGCAAGGGCGGCAAGCGCGGCGACTTCGCCCCGCGCCAGCCGCGCACCGAGATCAGCGTCGAATCGCCCACCCTGACTGCGCTGCGCACCCTGCTGCACCACCCGCAGCTGGCGCAGAAGGTCGAGGACGCCAGCCATTTCGCCAACGAAGGGCAGACCTACTCGCAGCTGCTGGCAGCGCTCGTCGAAGCGCTGCAGAAGAACCCGAAGCAGCGCTCGATGCAACTGATCGCGCGCTGGCACGGCACCCCGCAAGGACGCCTGCTGCAGGCCCTGGCGGAAAAGGAATGGCTGATCGACCAGGGCAATCTTGAAAAGCAGTTCTGCGACACCATTACTACACTTGCACACAGTCAACTGCACAACAGCCGCGAGGCGCGGCTGCGCAGCGTGATGCAGAAGAGCCCCAGTGAACTGACTGACGAAGAGAAAGCTCTATTGAGGGAACACTTCAGCAATGCCTCTTCACCAGGCCCCCAGAGCTGAACTGGCGCCTGAAGCCTCGAAGCTGGTATAATCCTCGGCTTATTTCAGCCCGCCAAGACCTTCAGTGGATAGGGTGTTATGTCCGGAAAAGCGCAACAGCAATCTCGTCTCAAAGAGTTGATCAGCCGTGGTCGTGAGCAGGGCTACCTGACTTACGCGGAGGTCAACGACCACCTGCCGGAGGATATTTCCGATCCGGAACAGGTGGAAGACATCATCCGCATGATCAACGACATGGGGATCAACGTATTCGAGACAGCCCCGGATGCGGATGCCCTGTTGCTGGCCGAAACCGATACCGACGAAGCCGCAGCCGAAGAGGCCGCCGCCGCCCTGGCCGCGGTGGAGAGCGACGTCGGCCGCACCACTGACCCGGTGCGCATGTACATGCGCGAAATGGGCACCGTGGAACTGCTGACCCGCGAAGGCGAGATCGAAATCGCCAAACGCATCGAGGAAGGCATCCGCGAAGTCATGAGCGCCATCGCCCAGTTCCCTGGCGCGGTGGACGGCATCCTCGACGAATACCAGCGGGTGGTCAGCGAAGGCGGCCGCCTGTCCGACATCCTCAGCGGCTACATCGACCCGGACGACGGCTCGGTTCCCGCCGAGGAAGTCGAACTCGACCTCAAGGACAAGGGCGGCGACGCCAAGGCCAAGGATGACGAGGAAGAGGACGAGGAGTCCGACGACGACAGCGAAGACGAAGGCGACGGCGGTCCGGACCCGGAAGAGGCCGCGCGCCGCTTCGGCCTGGTCGCCGACCAGCTGGACAAGACCAAGAAGGCGCTGAAGAAGCACGGCCGCGGCAGCAAGCAGGCCGATGCGGAAATGCTCGCCCTGGCCGAGCTGTTCATGCCGATCAAGCTGGTGCCCAAGCAGTTCGACGCCCTGGTCACCCGCGTGCGCGACGCCCTGGACCAGGTGCGCCGCCAGGAACGCGCCATCATGCAACTGTGCGTGCGTGACGCCCGCATGCCGCGCGCCGATTTCCTGCGCCTGTTCCCCGGCCGGGAAACCGACGAAGCCTGGGTCGACAGCGTGCTCAAGGCCAAGCCGAAGTACGCCGAAGCCCTGGAGCGCGTGAAGGACGACGTCATCCGCAACCAGCAGAAGCTGTCCGCGCTGGAAAGCAACGTCGACCTCAAGGTCTCCGAGATCAAGGACGTCAACCGCGCCATGTCCATCGGCGAGGCCAAGGCCCGCCGCGCCAAGAAGGAAATGGTCGAGGCGAACCTGCGTCTGGTGATCTCCATCGCCAAGAAGTACACCAACCGCGGCCTGCAGTTCCTCGACCTGATCCAGGAAGGCAACATCGGCCTGATGAAGGCGGTGGACAAGTTCGAATACCGCCGCGGCTACAAGTTCTCGACCTACGCCACCTGGTGGATCCGCCAGGCGATCACCCGCTCGATCGCCGACCAGGCGCGCACCATCCGTATCCCGGTGCACATGATCGAGACCATCAACAAGCTCAACCGCATTTCCCGCCAGATGCTGCAGGAAATGGGCCGCGAACCGACCCCGGAAGAGCTGGGCGAACGCATGGACATGCCGGAAGACAAGATCCGCAAGGTCCTGAAGATCGCCAAGGAACCGATCTCCATGGAAACCCCGATCGGTGACGACGAAGACTCGCACCTGGGCGACTTCATCGAGGACTCCACCATGCAGTCGCCCATCGAAGTGGCGACCAGCGAGAGCCTCAAGGAAGCCACCCGCGAAGTCCTCGCCGGCCTCACCGCCCGGGAAGCCAAGGTGCTGCGCATGCGCTTCGGCATCGACATGAACACCGACCACACCCTCGAGGAAGTCGGCAAGCAGTTCGATGTGACCCGCGAGCGTATCCGCCAGATCGAAGCCAAGGCGCTGCGCAAGCTGCGCCACCCGTCGCGAAGCGAGCACCTGCGCTCCTTCCTCGACGAGTGATCGAAGAACCCCCGGCACAGCCCGGGGGTTTTTCTTTCAGGGATACTGGCAGGGGGCTACTGGAGCGGCCGGGGCCCGACTACACTTCGGCATATCCACTCCCCGGGTCCGAGGCTCCCATGCCGCGTCTGCAGGCTCTTCTGTTGTGCTTGGCATGCTGGGTCCTCCAGGCGCAGGCGCTCACCCTAACGCCGGAAGAACAGGCCTGGCTGCGCCAGCACCCGCAGCTGCGCCTGGGCGTGGACGCCTCCTGGCCGCCCTTCGAGTTCCGCGACGACCAGGGCCGCTACCAGGGGCTCGCCGCCAGCTACGTGCAACTGATCAGCGACCGCCTGCAGGTCGGCATGCAGCCCAGCGAACCGAGCAGCTGGAACGAAGTCCTGCAACAGGCGCGCAACGGCCAGGTCGACCTGCTGCCGGGCATCATGGCCACGCCCGAACGCAGCGAATACCTGACCTTCACCCGCCCCTACCTGGACTTCCCCATCGTCATCCTCGCCCGCAAGGATGGCCCCAACCCGGAAAACCTGCGCGAGCTGTACGGCCTGAAGGTCGGCGTGGTCGACCACTACGCGCCCCATGAACTGCTGATCGCCAAGCACCCGGACCTCAACCTGCTGCCCCTGCCGAGCGTCGCGGCGGCCCTGCAGGCCCTGGCCACCGGGCAGGTCGACGCCTTCGTCGGCGACTTCGCCTCCAGCGTCTGGAGCCTGCGCCAGCTCAAGCTCGAAGGCATCCAGATCAGCGGCGAAACGCCCTATCGCTACCAACTGGCCATGGCGGTGCCGCGCAGCGACGCGATGCTCGCCGGCATCCTCGACAAGCTCTTCGCCGAACTCAGCAGCGACGAAGTCGAAGCCCTGCAGACACCCTGGGTCGGCGGCCTGCTGGACAACCGCCCGGCCTGGTCGCACCACCTGCTGAGCATCGGCCTGCCGGCCCTGCTGGTGAGCCTGGCGATAGTCGCCATCCTGGTAGCGATGAACCGCCGCCTGCGCGGCGAAGTGGCGCGGCGAGTGAGGCTCGAACAGGCCCTGCGCGACAGCGAGCAGCACTTCCGCGGCCTGGTCGAGAGCATGGCCGCCATCGCCTGGGAAATGCGCCTGTCGGAAAACCGCTTCACCTACGTCTCGCCCCACGCCCAGGAACTGCTGGGCTACCCGCAGCACGAATGGCTGCAGCCGGGCTTCTGGCAGCGCACCCTGCACCCGGCCGATGCCGAACAGGCCATGAGCTTCTGCTTCTCGGAAAGCCGGGCCGGGCGCAACCACAGCCTGGACTACCGGATGCTCGCCGCCGATGGCCGCGTGGTGTGGATACGCGACATCGTCACCCTCATCCGCCACGGCGACGAACTCATCCTGCGCGGCCTGATGATCGACATCACCGAGGCCAAGCGCACCGAGCAGGCGCTGCGCCTGTCCGAGCAGAAGTTCGCCTCGGTGTTCCACCACTGCCCGGACATCATCGTCCTCGCCCGGCGCATCGACGGGCGCCTGCTGGCGGTGAACAGCACCTTCGAACAGCAGGTCGGCATCCCCGCCAGCGAAGCCCTGGGCAAGACCGCCACCGAGCTGAACATCTGGAGCGAACCGGGCATGGGCCCGCGCATGCTCGAACGCCTGCAGGGCGAGAACCTCAACAACATCGAGATCAGCCTGCGCCGCCGCGACGGCAGCCGCTTCACCGCCCTGCTCTCGGCCCAGCGCGTGGCCCTGGACGACACGCCCGCCCTGGTGGTGGTGGCGCGCAACATCTCCCAGCTCAAGCAGACCCAGGAGCAACTGCGCGCCTCCGAGGAAAAATTCGCCAAGGCCTTCCACGCCTCCCCCGACGGCATGCTCATCACCCGCATCCGCGACGGCCTGCTGCTGGAGGCCAACGAAGGCTTCACCCGCATCACCGGCTACGGCCGCGAGAGCGCCAGCGAGCGCTCGACCCTGGAACTGGGCCTGTGGGCCGACCCGCAGGACCGCGAGCGCCTGCTGCAGATGATCCGCGAACGCTCGACGGTGCAGGATTTCACCGCCTTCATCCGCACCCGCGAAGGCGCCGCCCGGCTCTGCGAACTCTCGGCGCACCACATCGTCATCAGCGGCGAAGACTGCCTGCTGACCATCGCCCGCGACATCACCGAACGCCAGCAGATGCAGGAAAAGCTCACCCTGGCCGCCACCGTGTTCGAAAGCACCGCCGAAGGCGTGATGATCACCGACGCCAGCCAGCGCATGATCGCGGTCAACCGCGCCTTCAGCGAAATCACCGGCTACGGCGAGGACGAAGTGCTGGGCCAATCGCCGCGCCTGCTGGCCTCGGGGCAGCACGACAGCAGCTTCTACGTCGCCATGTGGCACCACCTCAACGCCGAAGGCCACTGGCAGGGCGAGATCTGGAACCGGCGCAAGAGCGGCGAACTCTACCCGGAATGGCTGACCATCAGCGCCGTGCGGGGCAACAACGGCGAAACCAGCCACTTCGTCGGCGTCTTCGCCGACATCTCCACGCTCAAGTACGCCCAGGCCCGCCTCGACTACCAGGCCCACCACGACCCGCTCACCGGCCTGCCCAACCGCCTGCTGTTCGAATCGCGCCTGACCTCCGCCCTGAAGGAAAGCCAGGAAGAACAGCAGCTGGGCGCCGTGCTGTTCCTCGACCTGGACCGCTTCAAGCACATCAACGACAGCCTCGGCCACCCGGTCGGCGACCAACTGCTGAAATCCATCGCCCGGCGCCTGCGCGAACAGCTGCGCGACATCGACACCGTAGCCCGCCAGGGCGGCGACGAATTCATCATCCTGCTGCCCGGCCTGCACCAGAGCGCCGACGCCGAACACGTGGCGAAAAAACTGCTGAACTGCTTCAGCCACGCCTTCGTCGCCGACGACAAGGAATTCTTCGTCAGCGCCAGCATCGGCATCAGCCTGTTCCCGGTGGACGGCAAGGACGTCGCCACCCTGGTGAAGAACGCCGACGCGGCCATGTACCGGGCCAAGGCCCAAGGCCGCAACCGCGTCGAGTTCTACACCCGCGAGCTGACCTTCCAGGCCAACGAACGCGTGGCCCTGGAACACGAACTGCGCCGCGCCCTGGAAACCCACCAGCTGCAGCTGTACTACCAGCCCAAGCAGGCCCTGGATACCGGCGCGCTGGTCGGCGCCGAAGCGCTGATCCGCTGGAGCCACCCCAAGTACGGCGCCATCCCCCCGGACCGCTTCATCCCCCTAGCCGAGGAAACCGGGCTGATCCTGCCCCTGGGCACCTGGGTACTGGAAGAAGCCTGCCGGCAGATGAGCCGCTGGCAACAGAGCCACGCCGCCTTCGGCCCGCTGTCGGTGAACCTGGCCGGCGCCCAACTCTACCAGCACGACGTGGTCGACCAGGTGCGCGAGCTGCTGCAGCGCTATAACCTGCACGCCCCCAGGCTGCAACTGGAGATCACCGAGAACTTCCTGATGCACCAGACCGACGAGGCCCTGACCACCCTGCACGCCCTGAAGCGCCTGGGCGTGCAACTGGCCATCGACGACTTCGGCACCGGCTACTCCTCGCTCAGCTACCTCAAGCAACTGCCGCTGGACATCCTCAAGATCGACCAGTCCTTCGTCCACGGCCTGCCGGACGACCCGCACGACGCCGCCATCGCCCGCGCCATCATCGCCCTGGGCCGCAGCATGAACCTGACCATCATCGCCGAAGGCGTGGAACGCGAAGAACAGGAACGCTTCCTCGCCGAAGAAGGCTGCGACCAGGTCCAGGGCTACGCCCTCAGCCCGCCCCTGCCTGCGGAACAGTTCGCAGCCCGCTTCCTCACCCCACTGCATCCGATTGGCACCGCGCAAGGGACGCCGGTATAATCCGCCGGCCTTCTGGGGGCCTATAGCTCAGTCGGTTAGAGCAGAGGACTCATAATCCTTTGGTCCACGGTTCGAGTCCGTGTGGGCCCACCACCTTCAAAGCCGCGCACTGCGCGGCTTTGTGCTTTCTACAGCCGTGGTATCTGGATCATCGCTTTGGTCCCAAGGTACGAAAACGGTACAGCACCGTTACGCCAGCGTGCCCTTGAAGTCCTTCGTGCTTACTTTCGGTAATATCCGCACAATCAAAGGATCACCGAAGGTCAAGAAATGGACTTCACCCCCATCATTGCTCAGGTCTGGGGCACTGCCGCCTGGTTCATCCCGCTGATACTGCTGATCGGCCTGCTCAAGTCGCCGTGGGCCAAGGGCCACATCGGCGAACTCCTGGTGCGGCTGTTTGCCCACTGGCAGTTGGACAAGCAGACCTACCGCCGCCTGCACAATGTCACCCTGAGCACGCCAGACGGCACCACCCAGATCGACCACGTATTCCTCTCGCCCTACGGCATCTTCGTGCTGGAAACGAAGAACATGAGCGGATGGATCTTCGGCAACGAGAAGCAGGCGCAGTGGACGCAGAAGATCTACAAACGCACCTTCAAATTCCAGAGCCCGCTGCGGCAGAACTACAAGCACCTCAAGGCCCTGGAAGCCACCCTTGGCGTCAACCCCGAGCACCTGCATTCGGTCATCACCTTCGTCGGCGGCAGTACCTTCAAAACCGAAGTGCCGGCCAACGTCACCCAGGGCATCGGTTTTATCCGCTACATCAAGTCATTCCGGCAACCAGTGTTCAGTACGACCGAAGTCGAAGCCATGCTGAATACCCTCCAAACCGGGCGCCGCACGCCGACATACGCCACCCACCGCGAGCACGTGCAGAACCTCAAGCGGCGCAGCGACCCAACGGCAGAGCGGCAATGCCCCAAATGCGGCAGCGCCTTGGTGATCCGTACGTTGAAATCAGGCCCGAAAGCAGGGCAGCAGTTCTGGGGCTGCTCGACTTTTCCCAAGTGCCGGACGATGCAGAATCTTTGAGAGATGGGCCAGGAACCTGCGCCATCAGGCCGCAATAACTGTCAGCGCAATCCGCTGGCCCAGTACCGCCAGCGCGTGCTCTACCTGCTCGATCTTCGAGCGGTGCAGCAGATCCACCAAGCGGTCCACCTGAGGACGGTTCACCCCCAGCCGGCGAGCCATTTCGGCCTTGTTCACGCCCTGTGCCTGCATGGCATTCCAGAGGGCAGCCTTGGCTGCAGTAAGCGCAGGCAAGCACACCACTGGCTGGCCTGGCGCAGCTCGCGAGGGAAGCGGAATCGGTACTTTGCGCTCCACATACATCGACAAGGCCGTCTCAAGGCCATCGATGGCATCCAGCAGCGCTTCCTCTTCCGTATCCCCTGCACTGGCCAACTCGGGCACGTCATCACAGCTGACCCACACGCTGCCTGCCTCATGATGCACGGTCACGGGATAGTCAAACATAGCTCGCCACCTCTAGCAGGGCCGGATCTCAATCCTTGAGCCCCAAGTCTTTGATTATTTTCTTCCTCAGCCCTTCGCTCATTTCCTTGGCACCGTGGTCCGGGAAGATCGTCTGGCTGTCGCCGAAGTAAACCACCGTACGGGCAAAACTATCAGCCTCCGACAGCACCGAATGAGGCATGCGGAGCAAGATGAACAACCAGGACGACACCACCTGACTGGACGCTGAGCCGAATAGCTTGCACAATCGGCTCATTCAATGAGCCGAATAATCCATTTATTCGGCTCACCGCCCCTGGAAGACTTGCCATGAACGAGCCCCTCTGGATCTGGCAGCAGCCTGACTGGCCGGATTTCCGCTGGCAGGCCGAGCGTCTCGCGCCGCTACTACGCAGTTGCGCCCAGGCCCAGGGGCGTCTGCTGGGCATGGCTGGGACGATCGATGCCGGCAGTGATGCGGAGAATGCGCTGGATGCCTTGTTGCAGAACATCGTCACCAGTTCCGCCATCGAGGGCGAGCAGTTGAATGTCGAGTCAGTACGTTCCTCTCTGGCGCGGCGGCTGGGCCTGGAGAGTGGCGGGCGCGGTACGCCGCGCTCTGAGGGCCTGGCCGAGTTGATGCTGGATGCCACGCGCGGCCATGCCCAGCCGCTGACGCTGGAGCGCCTGCTGCATTGGCACCGCCTGCTTTTTCCACTGAGCGACACCTCTCCACATGCTCGAATCCACGTCGGCGATCTGCGGGGCGACGAGCCAATGCAGGTGGTCTCTGGCCGGCTCGACCGGCCCACGGTGCATTTCGAGGCACCGCCACGCGCGGGGCTGGAAGTGCAGCTTCTGGCCTTTCTCGACTGGTTCGCCAGCAGCCGCGCCGATGCCGCTCTGGACCCACTGCTGCGAGCCGGCATCGCGCACTTCTGGTTCGTGACCCTGCATCCCTTCGATGATGGTAACGGGCGGCTGACTCGCGCCATCACCGACCTGGCCCTGGCTCAAGGCGAGCAGCAGGCTATCCGCTTCTATGCCATGTCCGCCAGCATTCTCGAGGATAGGCGCGGCTACTACCGGATACTGGAAAGCAGCCAGAAGGCTTCGCTCGATATCACCGCCTGGCTGGAGTGGTTCCTGGCCACCCTGCTGAAAAGCCTGGAGCAGGCGCTGGCACGTATCGACCGGGTTCTGGGCAAGGCGCGCTTCTGGCAGGCGCACCGCGAGCAGGCGCTTTCAGCCGAACAGCTGAAGGTGCTCAACCGCCTGCTCGATGGCGATCTGCTGGGCGAGCGCGGCGGGTTCGAGCAAGGCATCAGCGCCGCCCAGTACCAGGCCGTGGCGAAGGTTTCCAAGGCAACCGCAACCCGCCATCTGGGCGACCTGCTCGACAAGGGTTGCCTGGTCCGCCTGCCAGGCGGCGGGCGCAGCACTCGCTACCAGATCAATTGGCCTGCCTCGTCCTTGCCTGTAAGAAAATAAGCCTCTATTGCATCGCTTCCCACGGATTGAGGATAGGCACTCCTGTCGCTTCGAAATCAGCCACATTGCGAGTGACTACCGTCATGCCATGAACAAGGGCCGTCGCGGCAATGAGCGCGTCACGCTCGCCTCGCTTGTCGGGCACGTGCAGCCGGGCGCAGCGTTGCGCCACCGCTGTATCGATTGGCAATGTTCGTCCAGAGAACTCCGGCAACAATGTTGCTCCAGCCACGCACGCAGCAAGGCCCCTTGGGTGGCGTCTTTTCGCTCAATCGGCAGAACACCGAGCTTCAGTTCCATGATGGCGATGGCAGACATGAAAAGCTCGGCGGCATCGACGCTTTCACTCCATGCCGCAACGTTCGGGTCAGCTTTGCCGGCCCGAACCTTTCGCAGTTCAGACACCACATTGGTGTCGAGAACGCACATCATGAGAAGTCAGCCGGTTGGGTGCCGATGGTCACACGTGGTGCTTCAAACTCGATATCCGCAACGTCCGGCATAGCCAGAGAGTCGGCAATGTTGCGGCGCTGCTTCGTAAGCCGCTGGTATTCCTCGATGCTCAACAACACATGAGCGGGCTTGCCGCGATCCGTGATGAACACCGGCCCCTGCTTGGCCGCCTTCTTTGCGCGGGTAACATCCTGGTTAAGTTCTCGACTGGATAGGGTTGTGATGGTCATGGCGGTACCTCCAGCATCTCTGGATAGCTCGCACAATCGATTCATGAAATGAGCCGAATAATCTGTTTATTCGGCTCACCCTCCCAAAAGGGCTTGCCATGCACTCTTCGCGCCCCGCGAAAAGCCACCTGATTGCGCAGCGTCTGGCTCAGCTCGAAGACAACTCACGCAGCGCGGCGGTAGCCAGGAAGCCGGAGCGGGAGGCGTAGCGATGGTCGCGCTTCACGCGTTCGTCGATGCGTTGCAGGAGGTTTTCCGGGAGGCTGGCGTTGAAGCGCACGGCCTTGCCCAGGTAGGGGGTGACGTCGAAGTCGACCACCGCCCAGACACCGCCGGCGTAGTCGGGGTTGCCCATGTGGGTGTCCACTTCCTGGGCTTGCGGGAGCGTCTCGCCGTCGGCCACCAGGCCTTCGAAGTGCAGGGCCAGGGCTTCCTGGACGTTTTCCAGCGCCTGGCTGACGGTGCCGCCGGCGGAGAAGCAGCCAGGCACGTCAGGGATGGTCACGCCGTAATCCGAGTCGGCGTCCTTGTGCAGAACCACGGGGAATTTCATGTTGATGCCCTCCTCCTGGGCTGACGGCCGACTCATCGCAGGCCGGCCTGGCGCAGAATGCTGTTCACGGTCCCGATCGGCAGGTTGCTCCTGGGGTGGGGAACCGTCACCCGCCCCTTCTTGGTGAAATGCCGGAACTGGTGATGACTGCCTTTCACCTCAACCAGGAACCAGCCATCCGCCCGGATCAACTCCATGATTTCTCGACTGCGCATCGTCCCTCCGCCCAGCCTTGTTGTGTATGCTACACACCAAGACCGTGATTATCTACACACACTACACACCCGAATTTCGACCTTGCCGTCAGGCGCTCCGCCGCAATTGAAGAGCGCCGAGGCTTTGGACGGTGCGAGGGGGTTGGCGGGAGCTGAAAACAGGGAAGTTTCCTGCGAGGCATTGGCGTTGCCGTCTTACAAGACGGCTGCGTAGCGTTCCACCTGCCACGGATCAGACGTGGCCAGGTGTGGAATCCTGCTAGCAACCATCGCAATACACGCCATAGCGGAGTTCTTCGGCGTTCACCGAACGATCTTCGGCTGTCTATGGCGGGCCGTGCGAGGCGGGCTTTTGCCCGACCGGTTGGTTGCTTCCGGGATTCCACCCTTGCACGGTCCGCCTCCCTTCTCCGGATTGCCTGGGTGGCGGCTTCTTCGATGCAGCAAGGAGCGACAGCATGACCCTTTCTTCTACTTCCGATTCCGTTCTCGTCCCTTCGGTTTTCCTGCGCCATCGACGGCCCCTGCGGGCGGTGCTGATCGAGAACCAGGCGTGGTTCGTCGGGCGTGACCTGGCGCGGTTGACCAACAGCCATGTGTCCACGCGGGTTATCCACAAACTGGACGCCGATCAGCAGCGGTTCGAGTGCCTGCAGGTGGCCGGCGGCGAGGTGACGCGTGAGTGGCTGGTCAGCGAGAGCGGCGTGTATGCGCTGCTGATGGTGCATTTCTATCACCCGGAGAACCGGGGCTTGCGGCAGTAGTTGAGCAATGAGGTGGTGCCGGCGCTGCGGGATGCGCGGCAGGGTGATCCGGATTTGCCGCGGCGAAGGGTGAAGCGGGTGCAGGGGCAGCAGTTGAGCGTGCTGGATTGGCAGGGGAAATTGTGGGTGCGGTTTGGGGATGCGGTGGGGTTGATGGAGCGGGAGGTTCGGCGGGAGTCGTAGGGTTGGGTGGTATGCATGGTGATGGGTATCGCTGCGCTCAACGCCATCCTACGAGGTCAAGGTTGGCTCTGGTGCCGTCGGTGGTTTGGGTTCCCTCTCCCCAGCCCTCTCCCTGAAGGGAGAGGGGCTTGTTCGTGCCGAGAGGGGGACCGGCTTCAGTCGGTAACTTTCGGTGTTGCCGGCTGACTCCAGAGCGCCAGCGTCTGCCCAACGGTCCCCTCTCCCTTCAGGGCGGGGCGCGCAGCCGAGGGTTAGGGAGAGGGCTACCGAACGCCACCCCGGCGGCGACACCCCGGCCATGCAGCAGCCCTCACCGCTTCGCAATGATGTAAACCGCATGCACGATGCCCGGGATGTACCCCAGCAGCGTCAGCAGGATGTTCAGCCAGAACGCCCCGCCGAAGCCGACCTGGAGGAACACGCCCAGGGGCGGGAGGATGATGGCGATGAGGATGCGGATCAGGTCCATGGCGGGTGCTCCTTGTAACTGTGGCTACTGACACCAGCATCGACCACGGCCGCTTCGCTGGCGTTCAATCCTTTTGCGGGCCATGGTTGCGGGCAGGACCAGGCCGCTGCGTACCGAAAAGGTGCAACCCCGCTCCCGCCCCAGCGCGCAGATGCCCGCTCTCCTAAAATGCAAGGCAAGGTCCGCTTCTTGCAGCGATCGCCGGGCATCCGCTGCATCCGCCGGCAGGGTCACCTTTCTACACAGTCCGTCGAGTTCGACCAATGGCTGGTTGCACCTGGTTGCACCTTTGTCGTCCGGCGTTTAAATTCTCGCCACATTTCCGCCGTGCCCACTTTCAATAACAGGTACAACCATGGCCACCACCACCCTTGGCGTGAAGCTGGACGACGCCACCCGTGAACGTCTGAAGCAAGCCGCCCAAGCCATCGAGCGCACGCCGCACTGGATCATCAAGCAGGCGATCTTCAACTATCTGGAGCAGATCGAGGGTGGTCTCTCCCCCGCCGCGCAGTCCGGCCTGGCCGCCGCGGCCGGCGAGGAATCGCTGGAGGCGCTGAACGAGCAGGGCCTGCAGGTGTTCCTGGACTTCGCCGAAAGCATCCTGCCGCAGTCGGTGCTGCGCGCCGCCATCACCTCCGCCTACCGCCGCCCGGAAACCGAAGCGCTGCCGATGCTGCTGGAGCAGGCCCGCCTGCCGCAGGACAAGGCCGAGGCCGCCAACAAGATGGCCCTGGGCATCGCCGAGAAGCTGCGCAACCAGAAGAGCGCCGGCGGCCGCCAGGGCCTGGTGCAGGGCCTGCTGCAGGAGTTCTCGCTGTCGTCCCAGGAGGGCGTGGCGCTGATGTGCCTGGCCGAGGCGCTGCTGCGCATTCCGGACAAGGCCACCCGCGACGCGCTGATCCGCGACAAGATCAGCAACGGCAACTGGAGCCAGCACCTGGGCCAGAGCCCGTCGATGTTCGTCAACGCCGCCTCCTGGGGCCTGCTGATCACCGGCAAGCTGGTGTCCACCCACACCGAAGCGGGCATGACCTCCTCGCTCAACCGCATCATCGGCAAGAGTGGCGAGCCGCTGATCCGCAAGGGCGTGGACATGGCCATGCGCCTGATGGGCGAGCAGTTCGTCACCGGCGAGACCATCGGCGAGGCCCTGGCCAACGCCGCGAACATGGAAAGCCGCGGCTTCCGCTATTCCTACGACATGCTCGGCGAAGCCGCACTCACCGACGAGGACGCCAAGCGCTACCTGGCCTCCTACGAGCAGGCCATCCACGCCATCGGCAAAGCCTCCCACGGCCGCGGCATCTACGAAGGCCCGGGCATCTCCATCAAGCTCTCGGCGCTGCACCCGCGCTACAGCCGCGCGCAGTACGACCGGGTGATGGACGAGCTGTACCCGACCCTGCTGGGCCTGACGCAGATGGCCAAGCAGTACGACATCGGCATCAACATCGACGCCGAGGAAGCCGACCGCCTGGAAATCTCCCTCGACCTGCTGGAGCGCCTATGCTTCGAGCCGTCGCTGAGCGGCTGGAACGGCATCGGCTTCGTCATCCAGGCCTACCAGAAGCGCTGCCCTTACGTGATCGACTACGTGATCGACCTGGCCAAGCGCAGCCGCCACCGCCTGATGATCCGCCTGGTGAAGGGCGCCTACTGGGACAGCGAGATCAAGCTGGCCCAGGTCAACGGCCTGGAGGGCTACCCGGTCTACACCCGCAAGCCCTACACCGACGTTTCCTACATCGCCTGCGCGCGCAAGCTGCTGGCGGTGCCGGAGGCCATCTACCCGCAGTTCGCCACCCACAACGCCCATTCGCTGTCGGCCATCTACCAGATCGCCGGGCAGAACTACTACCCCGGCCAGTACGAGTTCCAGTGCCTGCACGGCATGGGCGAGCCGCTGTACGAGCAGGTGGTGGGCAAGGTCGCCGACGGCAAGTTCAACCGCCCATGCCGCATCTACGCCCCGGTGGGCAGCCACGAGACGCTGCTGGCCTACCTGGTGCGCCGCCTGCTGGAAAACGGCGCCAACACCAGCTTCGTCAACCGCATCGCCGACCACAGCATCTCCCTGCAGGACCTGGTGACCGACCCGGTGCAGCAGGTCGAGCAGATGGCCGCCCAGGAAGGCACCCTCGGCCTGCCGCACCCGCGCATCCCGCTGCCGCGTGACCTCTACGGCGAAGGCCGGGCCAACTCCGCCGGCCTGGACCTGGCCAACGAACACCGCCTGGGCTCGCTCTCCTCGGCGCTGCTGACCAGCACCAACCAGGCCTACGTCGCCCAGCCGGTGCTCGGCGGCGAAGCCCCGGCGCCCGCCGCGGCCGAGCCGGTGAAGAACCCGGCCGACCACCGCGACATCGTCGGCCAGGTACACGAGGCCAGCGAGGCGGATGTGAACAACGCCCTGCTCAGCGCCCAGGCCAGCGGGCCGATCTGGCAGTCCACCCTGCCGGAAGAGCGCGCCGCCGTGCTGGAGCGTGCCGCCGACCAGATGGAAGGCGAGATGCAGCAGTTGATGGGCCTGCTGGTGCGCGAATCCGGCAAGACCTTCGCCAACGCCATCGCCGAGGTGCGCGAGGCAGTGGACTTCCTGCGCTACTACGCGGCCCAGGCCCGTACCTTCTCCAACGACAGCCACCGCCCGCTGGGCCCGGTGGTGTGCATCAGCCCGTGGAACTTCCCGCTGGCGATCTTCAGCGGCCAGGTGGCCGCCGCCCTGGCCGCCGGCAACACCGTGCTGGCCAAGCCGGCCGAGCAGACCCCGCTGATCGCCGCCCAGGCCGTGCGCATCCTGCTCGAAGCCGGCGTGCCGGCCGGCGTGCTGCAGCTGCTGCCGGGCCGCGGCGAAACCGTTGGCGCCCGCCTGGTCGGCGACGAACGCGTGCGCGGCGTGATGTTCACTGGCTCCACCGAGGTGGCCGGCATCCTCCAGCGCAACATCGCCGGCCGCCTGGATGCCCAGGGCCGCGCCATTCCGCTGATCGCCGAGACCGGCGGGATGAACGCGATGATCGTCGACTCCTCGGCGCTGGCCGAGCAGGTGGTGGTGGACGTGATCAACTCCGCCTTCGACAGCGCCGGCCAGCGCTGCTCGGCCCTGCGCGTACTGTGCGTGCAGGCCGACGTGGCCGACCGCGTGGTGCAGATGCTCAAGGGCGCCATGGCCGAATACACAATCGGCTCGCCGGAGCACCTGAACGTGGACATCGGCCCGGTGATCGACGCCGAGGCCAAGGGCAACATAGACCGCCACATCCAGGCCATGCGCGACAAGGGCCGCAAGGTCTTCCAGGCCGCGCGGGTGAACGGCGACGCGCTCAAGCGCGGCACCTTCGTGGTGCCGACGCTGATCGAGCTGGACAGCTTCGACGAGCTCAAGCGCGAAATCTTCGGCCCGGTGCTGCACCTGGTGCGCTACGAGCGCTCCGACCTGGACCAGCTGCTGGCGCAGATCAACGCCTCCGGCTACGGCCTGACCCTCGGCGTGCACACCCGCATCGACGAGACCATCAGCCAGGTGGTGGGCAACGCCCACGTCGGCAACCTGTACGTGAACCGCAACATCGTCGGCGCCGTGGTCGGCGTGCAGCCCTTCGGCGGCGAAGGCCTGTCCGGCACCGGGCCGAAGGCCGGCGGCCCGCTGTACCTGTTCCGCCTGCTGTCGACCCGCCCGCGCGATGCGGTGGCCAGGCAGTTGGCCGGCGACAACGTGCAGGCCCTGCCGCGCCCGGCTGAGCGCGAGAAGGCCCTGCAAGCCCTGCGCGACTGGGCGGCCAAGCAGGAGCCGGAACTGGCGAAGGTGGCGGACGAGTTCGCCAGCCTGGCGCAGAGCTACGCCTGCCACGTGCTGACCGGCCCGACCGGCGAGCGCAACACCTACACCCTGCTGCCGCGCGAGCACGTGCTGAACATTGCCGAGGAGCGTGCCGACCTGCTGGTGCAACTGGCCGCCACCCTGGCGGTGGGCAGCCTGGCGGTATGGCCGGCAAGCCAGCGCGAGCTGCGCGACAGCCTGCCGAAGGAAGTGCAGAAGCGTATCGAACTGGTCAACGACTGGACCGCCGCCGAAGCCGCCTTCGACGCCATCCTGCACCACGGCGATTCCGACCAGCTGCGCGAGGTGTGCGAACAGGCTGCCAAGCGCAAGGGCGCCATCGTCGGCGTGCACGGCCTGGGCAAGGGTGAAACCGACGTACCGCTGGAACGCCTGCTGGTGGAGCACGCCCTGAGCGTGAACACCGCGGCCGCCGGCGGCAACGCCAGCCTGATGACCATCGGCTGATGCGACGGCGGCGGCCCTACCCGGCCGCCGCCAGCGACACCCGCGCCCTTGCGGCGCGAACCGCGCTACCGCCCTCGTCGAGGGGGCTACCCGCCCGGCAGCGCGGCTTTCCCTCCAGGCATTCCATGCCTTGCGTCCACCCAAACGGCGGACGCCGCGGCGGGGCTACCCTCCCCGCCGCTTCCTTGAATACCGGTTCCTACAGGAACCAGCGGTATTCGCGCGCACTGACTTCGTCCATGAATTCCAGATGGTCGTGGCGCTTGTTCTCGCAGTAGACGAAGACGAACTCGCTGCCGAGCCCTTCCTTCACTATCGGGTGGTTCTCCATGGCCGCCACCGCGCCGAGCATGTCGCGGGGGAAGTCGATGCCGCTGTCGCGGTCTTCGTTCAGCGGGGCGATGGGCTCCTTGCCCGCTTCCAGGCCGTATTCCATGCCGGTGAGAATGGCCGCCAGCACCAGGTAAGGGTTGGCATCTGCGCCAGCCAGGCGGTGCTCGATGCGCAGGTTCCGGCCGTCGGACTCGGGGATGCGGATGCACGCGTCGCGGTCTTCGAAGCCCCAGCTAGCCTTGCTCGCCGCGTTCACCCGGGAGCCGTAGCGGCGGTAGGCGTTGTGGTTGGCGGCGAAGATCGGCATGCAGTGCGGCAGCAGTTCCAGGCAGCCGGCCACGGCGTGGCGCAGCGGACGCTGGCCCTCGCCGTCGAGCAGGTTGCGGCCGTCGCGGTCGTACAGGCTGACGTGGACGTGCATGCCGCTGCCCGGCGCGTGCAGGTAGGGCTTGCTCATGAAGCTGGCGCGGTGCCCGTGCTTAAGCGCCACGCCACGGGTGGCGCGGGTGAACAGCGCGGCCTGGTCGGCGGCGTGCAGGCCGTCCTCGCAGTGGGCGAAGTTGATCTCGAACTGGCCCGGGCCGATCTCGGCGGTGATGACGTTGGCGTCCACGCCCTGCTCGCGCGAGGCTTCGACGATTTCATGCAGCACATCGGAGAAGCGCGACAGGCGCTCGATGTGCATGTTCGGCTGGTCGTCCTCGTCGTCGCACAGCGGGTCGCGCGGGTACTGCGGCAGGCCGTCCTTGAGCTTCCTGTCGAACAGGTAGAACTCCAGCTCGAAGGCCACCACCGGGCGGATGCCCTTGCCTTCCAGGCGCTTGAGCACGCGCGCCAGCACTTCCCGCGGTTCGAACTCGATGGGCGCCTCGGTGCCGTCGGAGCTGATGATCATCTGCCCCAGCGGCTGGCTCTCCCAGCGCACCGGCTTGAGCGTGCCGGGGATCAGCCGGCGCGGCGCGTCCGGGTCGCCGTCGTTGAAGCAGTAGTCGCCGATCGGGTGCAGGCCGCCCTGCACGCCCAGCAGCACGCAGTTCTGCGGCAGCTTCAGGGGCGAGCCGGCGGCGACTTTCTCCAGCATGTCCACCGGGTAGCGCTTGCCGTAGAAGTGCCCGGGGATGTCCAGGCAGATCAGGTCGACGTAGCGCACGTCCGGGTTCTGGGCGCGGAAGGCGCGTACTTCGCTGAGCAGGTCGGGGAAGGTTTGGCGGTTCATCTTCTTGGTGCCTGTGTCGGGCGCGGCCGGATGCCTTCAGGTGAAGATCCAGAGCACCCTCGTTGGTTTGTCTGTCAGGTTGCCGTAGCGGAATTTCGCGTGCGGCGGCAGCTGGAAGCTGTCGTTGGGGTAAAGGGTGACGGTCTCGTCCTGGTACCAGAGGGTCAGTTCGCCCTCCAGCACGAAGCCGCCCTGTTCGGAGCTGTCGTTGAGGTGGTCCTCGCCGCTGGTGGCGCCGGGGGCGAGGATGCTGTCGAGCATCGAGAAGCCACCGGACATGTTCGGCGAGGCGAGGATGTCGGTGATGCCGCCGGCGTAGTACAGCGTGCGGCGGTCGGCCGGGCGCGTCACCCAGGCCAGCTCGCGCGCCGGCCCTTCGGCGTAGAAATAGGTGGTCGGCACGCCGAGGGCTTCGCTGATGGCGGTGAGGTCGGCCACGGTGGGGCGCGACAGGCCGCGCTCGACCTGGGAGAGGAAGCCCACCGAGCGGCCGATGCGCTCGGCCAGGGCGCCGAGGGTCAGGTTCTTGTGCTTGCGCAGGTCGCGGATGAGGGTCGCGAGGTGTTCGTTCTGGTGTTCTTGCATAGGCGCTGTCCGGCTCGGTTCAGAAGAAGTCCCGCAAGCGATACCAGGCTTTGCCGACGGCTTCCAGTGGCGCGGCGAAGCGCTGGCCGCCGGGGAAGCCGGGATTGCTCAGGCGCTGGTACAGGTCGAGCTCCTCGCTGCGCCCCAGCATCGCCTGGCTGACCGCGTGGGCAGCGGCCAGGCTGGGCAGCACGCCGTGCCCGGAATAGCCCTGCAGCCAGTAGAGGTCGCCGCGGCGGCCGATGTCCGGGGTACGCCGCATGCTGCAGTCGATGTGCCCGCCCCAGGCGTATTCCAGCTCCACCCCGCGCAGTTGCGGGAACACCCGCTCGACGTAGGGCCGGGTGGCGGCGCGGATGTCCGAGGGCATTCCGCCCAGGTAGGTGCAGCCGCCGCCGAACAGCAGGCGGTGGTCGGGGGTGAGGCGGAAGTAGTCGAGGACGAACTGGTTGTCGGTGACGCAGCAGTTCTTCGGCAGCAGCGAGTGCGCAAGCTCCGCGCCCAGCGGCGCGGTGGCGACCTGGTAGGTGCCCACCGGCAGGATGCGCGCGGAGACTTCCTTGTCCAGGCCGTCGATGTAGGCGTTGCAGGCCAGCACCAGGGCGGCGCAGCGGATGCTGCCGTGCTCGGTCTCGACGAGATAGCCGTTGCCCTGCTCGCTGTAGCGCAGCGCGCGGGTCTGCTCGAAGATGCGCCCGCCGGCCTTCTCCAGCGCGCCGGCGAGGCCGTAGGCCAGTTTCAGCGGGTTGAGGTGCGCGGAGTTCGGGTCGTACAGGCCGGCCAGGTAGCGTTCGCTGGCGATCCACTGCGGCAGCTCGGCGCGGGAAACCATCTGCAGGCCTTCGTAGCCCCAGCGGCGCGCAGCCTCGCCCTGCCACTCTTCGAGCATGCCGACGCGGCGCGGCAACACGGCGGTCCACAGGTGGCCGACGCGGTAGTCGCAGTCGAAGCCGTGGCGCTGCGGCAGGTCGCGCATTTCCCGCGCGGCCCAGAGCATGCCCTGCCACAGGCGCAGGGCGCCTTCATGGCCGAGGTCGGCCTCGATCGGCCCGAGGTCGCTGGACCAGCCCGGCAGCGCCTGGCCGCCGTTGCGCCCGGAGGCCGCCCAGGCGATGCGGCTGGCCTCGATGACGCAGACCTGGCGGCCGCCTTCGGCCAGTTGCAGCGCGGTGTGCAGGCCGCTGAAGCCGGCGCCGATCACCAGCACCTCGACCTCCAGCGCATCCGTCAGCTGCGCGCGGGGCTGCAGCAATTCCGGGTTGGCGGCGGCGTAGTAGGTGCCGACGGGCTGGCTGGATTGCAGGAACATGGCGGCCTCGTGAAATTGTCATGTTTGTTTTTCATGAAAACTAACACAACTAATTTCATGAAGCCAGCCCGGCACAAATCCACAGCGACCCGCGGCAGCCCAGCCAGGGGGAAGCCGGACCGTGCGCGCGGGATGACAGACGCCCATCTGTTGCTATGTTCTTAGGAGATAAAAAGGCCGCCGGACGCGGTTCGGTCGGGCGTACAGGGGATAACCGGATGAATCGGATGCTGAAGCCGCAGCCTTATTGCAAGAATTGCCGACTGGCACCGCCCACCCTCAGCGACGACAAGCTCCAGGAGCTGGAAGCCCTCATCAAGCCCGGCCACCTGCTGCACAAGGGCGACCACCTGTTCCGCCAGGGCGACGCCTTCCACAACGTCTACCTGGTGCGGTCCGGCTCGCTGAAGACAGTGACCACCAACGAGCAGGGCCTGGAGAAGATCACCGGCTTCTATTACGCCAACGAGATCTTCGGCTTCTCCGGCATGGACGAGGGCCGCTACCCGGTGTCGGCCATCGCCCTGGAAAGCACCCTGTGCAGCGAGATTCCCTTCGACCAACTGGAGCTGCTGTCACAGCAGATTCCCGGGCTGTCGCACCAGCTGCTGCTGATGATGAGCCGCAAGATCCGCGAGGACCAGCAGATGAAGCTGCTGCTCTCGCGGCTCAACGCCGACTCGCGGATCGCCGCCTTCCTGCTGAACATCTCCGCGCACTTCCGCGAGCGCGGCTTCTCCGCCCTGCGCTTTCGCCTGAGCATGTCGCGCCACGAGATCGGCGACTACCTGGGGCTGGCGGTGGAGACCGTGTCGCGCAGCTTCACCCGCCTGCAGAAGAACGGCCTGTTGCGGGTCAACGGGCGGGAGACGGAGATCGTCGACTTCACCGAGCTGTGCGCGCTGGCGGGCGGCGAGATCGAACTCTGAAGCCCTGTCTTTCCCTCGTAGGATGGGTTGAGCCTGCGAAACCCATGCGGTCATTGGCGATGGGTATCGCTCCGCTCAACCCATCCTACGGTGCGTGTTCGCCTGAGGGTGTAAGCGGGCCCTGCCCGCGATTCGCGCGCAGGGCGCGCTCCTACATGGGCTACGCCATGGCTGGTGCAGCGTAGGAGCGGATTCATCCGCGATGCGGCCGGCAGGCCGCCGCCGGTCCCGGGGCAGAACGCCCCGGCCGGGAATAAAAGCCGCCCCGATGGACCAAAACGACGTCCGGGGGCGGGCGCGAGGCAGGTTGTGGGCAGCCGCCGCGTCAGGCGGGGCCGCTGCCCAGGCATTCAGGGCCCTGCAGGCGGGCCGTCCAGTCTTCCACCACGCCACTGGCCAGGCGTTGCGCGGCGGTCTTGCGCCAGCGCAGCGAGAGCGCGTCGCACGCCATCATCTGACGCAGGCCGCAACGCTCCAGCGGTTCGCCGAAGTACCAGCGCAACAGGCTGGCGACGCTCAGCTGCGGGTAGTGCCGCTGCACCAGCTCCAGCGGCGCGGCGGCGCTGACCATGCCGGCGCGGCGCACCCGGTAGAACCAGCCGCAGCGGCCCTGCTGCTGCAACTCCAGCGGCAGTTCCGGGAGGTTCCAGCGGCGCCCCAGGCGGTAGCACGGCGAGCGCGGCTGGCTGACCTCGATCAGCGCATCGCCCCAGCGGAACAGGTCGCCGATGCACACATCCGCCTCGCTGACGCCGAAGGTCGAGAGGTTCTCGCCGAAGGCCGGTTGCTGCCAGCGCTGTTGCGGGTGCTGCTTGCGCCAGTGGCGGTAGTGCTCGGCCGGGTAGTGGTGCAGCGCGCGGTCGAGGCCGCCGTGGTGGCGCAGGTCGGCCTGTTCGTCGCCGGGCAGGCCTTCGCTGCCCAGCCAGACTTCTTCGCGGCTTTCCAGCTTGTCGATGGCGCTGACCAGGCCGCCCCAGCACTCTTCGACTTTGCCTATGAAAACACCCTGGATGACGATGCCTTCCACCTTTGTCTACCCGTCTGCAGCAGCGGACAGGCACTAGACTAGAGCCTCGGATAGGCTCCTATCCATTTCGATTTTCCAGTTTCGTTGATAAGCCAAGCTTATGGATTTCCGCCAGCTCCGCTATTTCGTCGCGCTCTACGAGGAAGGCCACGTCGGCCGCGCCGCCGAGCGCCTGGCCCTGTCGCAGCCGGCGCTGTCGCAGCAGATCCGCCAACTGGAGCGGAGCCTGGACGTGGCCCTGTTCCAGCGCGTCGGCAAGCGCCTGGTGCCGACAGTGGCGGCACACACGCTGTACAACCATGCCGTGCCCCTGCTCGAAGGCCTGGAGCGCGCCCACGAGGCCCTGCGCGGCTTCCGCGGCCAGGCCGCGCGCAGCCTGGCCATCGGCGTGCTGCAGACGGTCAACGCCAGCCTGGTGCCCTATCTGGTGGAGCGCCTGCACGCCGCGCAGCCGCATTTGCAGGTGCGCATCTACGAGCTGTCCGGGGTGGAGATCGAACGCCGGCTGCTGGCCGGGCAGTTGGACATCGGCATCGGCTTCCTGCCGCCGCGCCAGCCGGCGCTGCACGGTGTGGAGCTGTACCCGGACGAGTTGCAACTGGTGATCCCCGCCGACCACCCGCTGCGCGAGTTCAAGAAGGTGTCCCTGGCCCAGGCCGCGGAGCTGCCGATGCTGCTGCTCGGCGAGGAATTCCGCGCCCGGCAGATCTGGCAGGAACAACTGGCCGCCATCGGCCGCCGGCCGCGGGTGCAGGCCGAGCTGAACCACATGAGCGGCATCCTCGACAGCCTGCCCCACAGCCGCTTCGCCACGGTGCTGCCGGGCCGTGCGCGGCAACTGCACAGCAACCGCGACCTGCTGTGGAAGCCGTTGAGCGAGCCGCGCATTCCGCTGAGCGTGGGGCTGGTCTACCGCGATGCGCAGCGCCAGCACAGCACCGTGGAGCTGCTGCGCTCGTTGCTGGAAGGCGTGGTGCAGAGTTTTTCGTAGGCGCACCGGTCTTGCAGGCCGCGCCAGAGTGCTCTTCGTAGGATGGGTTGAGCCTTGGCGAAACCCATGCGGTCGTGGCGATGGGTATCGCTTCGCTCAACACCATCCTACGGGGCGTTGTGTTTGCCGGAGGGCGTAGGATCTCATCCGCGCCATTCCCCTTGTAGGAGCGCGCCCTGCGCGCGAGTCGCGGGCAGGGCCCGCTCCTACAGGTTGCCGGGAGGCACGGTATTCCTCCCCCGTAGGAGCGGACCTTGTCCGCGATAGCCGGGCGTCCCGGCGCGGATCGCGGATGAGATCTCCTACGCCGCCCCACCCGCACCGTCCCCCTGTAGGAGCGCGCCCTGCGTGCGAATCGCGGGCAGGGCCCGCTACAGTTGGCCGGGCAGGAAAAATCGCAGGCAAAAGAAAACCCCGCCTTGCGAGCGGGGTTTTGCAGACCGATATCCTGACGTCCGTGCTGGCCACCGTCCGTGGTGGAATCCCTTTCTTTCCGTTTTGTCGTCGGCGCTTCCTGCGCAATGTCCTGACTGAGAAGAAGATTACCCCTCGCGCCGACGAGCCGATAGACGCCAAATGACACCACGGCGTGTAAGCCTAGGCTTACAAAACCGTTGCGCCCCTGAAACGACAAGGCCCCGCCGAAGCGGGGCCCTGTCAGGCTGAGCGACTTAGAACTGCGCAGCGTCGAGCAGGTACAGCGACTCGCTGCCGGCTTTCACCGAGGCGGTCAGGGAGTGGATGCGCGGCAGCAGGCGGGCGAAGTAGAAGCGCGCAGTGCCCAGCTTGCTGGCGTAGAAGTCGTCCTGACCTTCCTTGCCCAGCGCCGCGCGGGCCATCAGCGCCCACATGTAGGCGTAGGCGGTGTAGCCGAACACGTGCAGGTATTCGACCGAAGCCGCGCCGATCTCGTTGGGGTTGGCCTTGGCGCGGTCCAGCAGCCAGGCGGTCAGTTCTTCCAGGTTCTGCACGGCGGCGTTCAGCGGACCGGTGAACTCGGCCAGCTCGGCGCCGGCCGAGGCGGTGAAGGCGCGGATTTCGTCGCTGAACAGCTTGGCGAAGGCGCCACCGCTGCCGACGATCTTGCGGCCCACCAGGTCCAGCGCCTGGATGCCGTTGGTGCCTTCGTAGATCTGGGTGATGCGGCAGTCGCGCACCAGTTGCTCCTGGCCCCACTCACGGATGAAGCCGTGGCCGCCGAAGATCTGCTGGCCGTGCACGGTGGTTTCCAGGCCCATGTCGGTGAGGAAGGCCTTGGCCACCGGGGTCAGCAGCGCCACCAGGCTCTCGGCGCGCTGGCGCACGGCGGTGTCTTCGCTGTACTTGGCGGTGTCCAGCTGCATGGCGACGTAGCTGGAGAAGGCGCGGCCGCCCTCGTTCAGCGCCTTCATGGTCAGCAGCATGCGGCGCACGTCCGGGTGCACGATGATCGGGTCGGCGGCCTTGTCCTTGGCTACCGGGCCGGTCGGCGCGCGGCTCTGGATGCGCTCGCGGGCGTATTCCACGGCGCTCTGGTAGGAGCGCTCGCCGGTGGCCAGGCCTTGGATGCCGACGCCCAGGCGCTCGTAGTTCATCATGGTGAACATGGCCGCCAGGCCCTTGTTCGGCGCGTCGACGATCCAGCCGGTGGCGCCGTCGAAGTTCATCACGCAGGTGGCCGAGGCCTTGATGCCCATCTTGTGTTCGATGGAGCCGCAGGACACGGCGTTGCGCTCGCCCAGGGAGCCGTCCTCGTTGACCAGCACCTTGGGCACCAGGAACAGCGAGATGCCCTTGGAGCCGGCCGGCGCGTCGGGCAGCTTGGCCAGCACCAGGTGGACGATGTTCTCGGTCAGGTCGTGCTCGCCGCCGGTGATGAAGATCTTGGTGCCGCTGACCTTGTAGCTGCCGTCGGCCTGGGGCTCGGCCTTGGTGCGGATGATGCCCAGGTCGGTGCCGGCGTGGGGCTCGGTCAGGCACATGGAACCGGCCCAGGTGCCGGCGTACATGTTCGGCAGGTACTTGGCCTTGAGCTCTTCGCTGGCGTGGTTGAGCAGCGACAGGCAGGCGCCGGCGGTAAGCATCGGGTACAGGCCGAAGGACAGGTTGGCCGAGTTGACCATTTCCTCGACCTGCGCGCCTATCACCTTGGGCATGCCCATGCCGCCGAACTCCGGCGAACCGCCCACGCCCACCCAGCCGCCTTCGGCGTAGGTGCGGTAGGCCTCGGGGAAGCCGGCCGGGGTCTTCACGCCCTCGGCGCTCCAGCTGCAGCCTTCCTCGTCGCCGCTGCGGTTGAGCGGGGCGATCACGCCCGCGGTGACCTTGCCGGCTTCCTCGAGAATGGCGCCGGCGGTATCGACGTCGACGATCTCGGCCAGGCCGGGCAGTTCGGCCCAGAGCTTACTGACCTCGAAGACTTCGTTGAGGACGAATTGCATGTCGCGCAGGGGTGCTTTGTAGTCAGCCATGTTGGGAATCCTCGAGCGAAACAACGGCTGAACAAGCAGCCAGCGGTATTCAGGATAGAAGGTACGCAAGGGTACGCCGGCGGAGCTTACTCCGCAAACACTTCAGAGACATAGCGTCATGTTGTGAACGAATAATTAATTATTGGTCACAATATTTATCCACCGGACAGCCAGCGGCCCCGGCCGCCCTGGGGCAACCGGGGCCGCTGGCGCCGCGATCAGAGGGCGAACTGCTCGGCGGACAGGCGCATCAGCGTCTCGCCGCCGGCCTCCACCGCCGCCAGGTGCGCCGCGGCGCGCGGCAGCAGGCGGGCGAAGTAGAAGTCCGCGGTGGCCAGCTTGGCCTGGTAGAAGTCCGCCTCGGCGGCGCCCTCCTCCAGCTTCTGCCGGGCCACCAGGGCCATGCGCAGCCAGAAGTAGCCGAGGGTGACGTAGCCGGAGAACATCAGGTAGTCCACCGCCGCCGCGCCGACTTCGTCGGGGTTCTTCATGGCCGCCATGCCGACCTTCTGGGTCAGCTCGCCCCACTGCTTGTTCAGCGCCGCCAGCTGCGCCACCTGGGCCTTGAGCTGCGGGTGCTCGGCATTGGCCTGGCACAGCTGGTGGACCAGCTTGGTGAAGCCCAGCAGCAGCTTGCCCTGGCTGCCCAGCACCTTGCGGCCCAGCAGGTCCAGGGCCTGGATACCGTTGGTGCCTTCGTAGATCGGGGCGATGCGGCAGTCGCGCACCAGCTGCTCCATGCCCCATTCGCGAATGAAGCCGTGGCCGCCGAACACCTGCATGCCGTGGTTGGTCACCTCCAGCCCGGTGTCGGTCATGAAGGCCTTGCAGATCGGGGTGACGAAGGCCAGCAGGTTGGCCGCCTGCTCGCGCTCCTCGGCGTTGTCGGACAGGTGCTCGATGTCCAGCAACTGCGCGGTGAAGTAGGCCAGGGCGCGGTTGCCCTCGTTGAAGGCCTTCATGGTCAGCAACATGCGCCGCACGTCGGGGTGGACGATGATCGGGTCGGCCGGCTTGTCCGGCGCCTTGGGTCCGGTCAGGGCGCGCATCTGCAGGCGTTCCTGGGCGTACTTCACGGCGCCCTGGTAGCTCACTTCGCCGAGACACAGGCCCTGCATGCCGGTGCCCAGGCGCGCGTGGTTCATCATGGTGAACATGCAGGCCAGGCCCTTGTTGGCCTCGCCGATCAGGTAGCCGGTGGCGCCGTCGAAGTTCATCACGCAGGTGGCCGAGGCCTTGATGCCCATCTTGTGCTCGATGGAGCCGCAGGCCACGGCGTTGCGCACCCCGGCCTCGCCGCTGGCGTCGAGCAGGAACTTGGGCACGATGAACAGCGAGATGCCCTTGGTGCCGGCCGGCGCGTCGGGCAGCTTGGCCAGCACCAGGTGGATGATGTTCTCGCTCAGGTCGTGCTCGCCGGCGGAGATGAAGATCTTGGTGCCACTGATGGCGTAGCTGCCGTCGGCGTTGGGCACGGCGCGGGTCTTGATGATGCCCAGGTCGGTGCCGCAGTGCGGTTCGGTCAGGCACATGGTGCCGGTCCAGGTACCGGCGGTCATGCGCGGCAGGTAGGCCTGCTTCTGCTCGGCGCTGCCGTGGGCGTGGATGGCGGCCATGGCGCCCTTGGTCAGGCCGGGGTACATGGCCCAGGAGCAGTTGGCCGCGCCGATCATCTCGCTGACCAGCAGGCCGAGGGAATGCGGCAGGCCCTGGCCGCCGTAGGCCGGGTCGGAGGACACACCGTTCCAGCCGCCCTCGACGTACTGCGCGAAGGCCTCCTTGAAGCCCTTGGGCGTGGTCACCACGCCGTTGTCGAAGTGGCAGCCTTCCTCGTCGCCGGAGCGGTTCAGCGGGGCCAGCACCTGCTCGCAGAACTTGGCGCCCTCCTCGAGGATGGCGGAAACCATATCCGGGCTGGCATCGGTCGCCCCCAGGGCCTGGTAGCGGCCGGCAAAGTCGAAGACTTCGTCGATCAGGAAGCGCATGTCGCGCAGGGGTGCCTTGTACTCGGGCATGGCGGTTCTCCAGTCGGTTCGGCGCCAAAGCGGCGCGGATCAACCCCGAACCTACTGTGCGCCGGAAAGCCCCGGCAATCACTCTGCGCGCGATGAATGCGCGGCCATAACCGGCGCCTGGCCGACACTGCGGCCACACACGAAAAAGCCCGCCGGAGGGCGGGCTCGATCAGGCGAAGACTACTTCCACCCGGCCCTCACGGCGTGAGCGGGGTGCGGCCTTGACCACGATCTGCACGTCACGTCCGAGCCGGGCCAGGCAGTCGATCATCTTGGCCTCGCTGATGCCTCTGAATTTCCCACGCAACATGTCGGAAACCTTGGGTTGAGGGAGCCCGAGGATTTCCGCCGCCTGGGTCTGGGTCAAGTGGCGGGCCTTGATGATGCTGCCGATCTTGGATGCCAGCCTGGCCTTGACCTGCATCTCGCCTGCATCGGCCCTGCCGAGGTCGGCATAGACGTTGCCGCTGCCTTCTTCGAACTCAATCATTCTCTACGCTCTTCGCATGGGCTTGCGCATCCTTCAGCCTTTTCCTGATCAGCTCCAGGTCGTGCTGCGGAGTCTCTATGCCCTTGGTCGATTTCTTCTGGAAGCAGTGCAGAGCACGCCGATCCCCGAGAAGCCTTTCATCGGCTTGGCCTGGGGATGCTTGCCGCCCTCCTGCGCCTGGTGCAGGGCAAAGCCGAACACATCCTGGACATCGTCAGGCATATCCAGAAGATCCCTCTTGCTGCTGCCCATCCAGATCAACGACTTCACTGATGGCTCGGCTTCCTTGTGAATGGCCGAACGAATCTATACCCATATTGGTATAACGATCAAGCCATGCGCCAAGAAGTGCAGGCGTGGAAACGAAAACACCCTGCGAGCACTGGGCTCGCAGGGTGCTTTCTGAGCAACCCGCCATGCAGCGGGCTGACGGCAGCGGCAGGATCAGTAACCGAGGGAGAAATCTTCCTCGGCCATGTCCATCAGGTTGCCGGCGCCGGACAGCATGGCGGCGACGTGGGCGCGGGTACGCGGCAGGATGCGCTGGAAGTAGAAGCGCGCAGTCTGCAGCTTGGCCTTGTAGAAGCCCTCCTCGCTGGTGCCGGCCGCCAGTTTCTCGGCAGCCAGGCGCGCCATGTCGGCCCAGAAGTAGGCCAGGCAGGCGTAGCCGGAGAACATCAGGTAGTCCACCGAAGCGGCGCCGACTTCCTCGCGGTCCTTCATGGCGGCCATGCCGACCTTCATGGTCAGCTCGCCCCACTCCTTGTTCAGCGCGGCCAGCGGCGCGACGAATTCCTTGACGGCTTCGTTGCCTTCGTTGGCCTGGCAGAACTTGTGCACGATCTTGGTGAAGCCCTTGAGCGCCTCGCCCTGGGTCATCAGCACCTTGCGGCCCAGCAGGTCCAGCGCCTGAACGCCGGTGGTGCCTTCGTACAGCATGGAGATGCGGCTGTCGCGGACGTTCTGCTCCATGCCGTGCTCGGCGATGAAGCCGTGGCCGCCGTAGATCTGCACACCGTGGTTGGCCGCTTCGAAGCCGACTTCGGTCATGAACGCCTTGGCGATCGGGGTGAGGAAGGCCAGCATCGCGTCAGCGGCTTTCTTCTGCTCTTCGTCCTGGCTGCGCTGGACGATATCGACCTGCTTGGCGGCGAAGTACAGCATGGCGCGGTTGCCTTCGGCGAAAGCCTTGGCGGTCAGCAGCATGCGGCGCACGTCCGGGTGTACGATGATCGGGTCGGCGGCCTTTTCCGGGGCTTTCGGGCCGGTCAGCGAACGCATCTGCAGACGCTCGCGGGCGTAGGCGATGCCACCCTGGAAACCGATCTCGGCGTGGGCCAGGCCTTGCAGCGCGGTGCCCAGGCGAGCGGTGTTCATGAAGGTGAACATGCAGTTCAGGCCCTTGTTCGGCGGGCCGATCAGGAAGCCGGTGGCGGCGTCGAAGTTCATCACGCAGGTGGCGTTGCCGTGGATGCCCATCTTGTGCTCGATGGAGCCGCAGGAAACGGCGTTGCGCTCGCCTACGCCGCCTTCTGCGTTGGGCAGGAACTTCGGCACGATGAACAGCGAGATGCCCTTGGTGCCCTGCGGGGCGTCGGGCAGGCGGGCCAGCACGATGTGGACGATGTTGTCGGCCATGTCGTGTTCGCCGGCGGAGATGAAGATCTTGGTGCCGGTGACCTTGTAGGTGCCGTCGGCCTGGGGCTCGGCCTTGGTGCGCAGCATGCCCAGGTCGGTGCCGCAGTGCGGCTCGGTCAGGCACATGGTGCCGGTCCACTCGCCGGACACCAGCTTGGTCAGGTAAGTGGCCTGCTGCTCCGGGGTGCCGTGGGCGTGCAGGGTGTTCATGGCGCCGTGGGACAGGCCCGGGTACATGCCCCAGGACCAGTTGGCCTGGCCGATCATTTCGCTGATGGCCATGCCCAGGGATTCCGGCAGGCCCTGGCCGCCGTGCTCGACGTCATGGGCCAGGCTCGGCCAGCCGCCTTCGACGAATTGCTGGTAGGCCTCTTTGAAGCCGCTGGGGGTCTTCACGCCCTCGGGGCTCCAGGTGCAACCTTCCTGGTCGCCGACGCGGTTCAGCGGGGCGATCACCTGTTCGCAGAACTTGGCACCCTCTTCGAGAATGGCATTGACCATGTCCGGCGTGGCGTCCTGGGCGCCCGGCAGGTTCTGGTAGTGCGCTTCGTAGCCCAGCAGCTCGTCGCGAACGAAACGGATATCACGCAAGGGGGCCTTGTAATCAGGCATAGCGGTAAACCTCTACGAAGGGTTCTGGTTAATGGGCGACCGGTGCTTGCGGTCGCTGTACGGGAGCGTTCCCGGCCGCCCAGCCGATGCGCCGCGCGCCTCGACTCTCAAACAGGCGTTTGAAACATACGTTTACGCCCTACCCTTGTCAAGCGCGCAAACCGACCGCCCGGTCACGCGCAAGGGCACGGGCCAGAGCGCTGCATTCGCGGGTATCGATAGGGATAAGTAAAGCCCAGCCGCAGGCCGTCGACAGACGACTACCCGAAGCTGCTGAGAGGAAATTCTGAAGGGAGGAAAAGCGTCAGACGCTGATGTCGATCAGCGTCCCGAGGGTTTCGTCGGCGGTCTGCAGGACGCGGCTGGACGCCAGGGCGGCGTACTTGCTCATTTCCATGTCCACCACGGGCCGGGCGATGTCGTCCTTGGCCACGGGCTGCGCGGCCACCTGCGCGGCGGCACGGTCGACCTGCTGCAGGCCGCGCTGCAGCCCCTGCAGACCGGTACTGAATGCGTTACCGGAGATTTCCATGGTCGATCTTCCTCGCTGGAACCTGCCGCCTATTCAAACAGGATCGCCGATGACATTCAAAGGCCATCAGTCCGGAAGATCGAGAATGCCCAGGTCCAGGTGCGCGGCCACTGCCATGGGCGTCGGCGCGGCCAGGTGCGGCACGCGGCCGATGCAGGGCGCCGGCAGACGTTCGGCGAGGGTCGCCAGGTTCTCTTCCAGGCGCGAGGTCCTGGGGTCGACGATGTTCGCCACCCAGCCGGCCAGCGGCAGGCCGTCGCGCAGGATGGCCTCGGCGCTGAGCACCGCATGGTTGATGCAGCCCAGGCGCACGCCCACCACCAGGATCACCGGCAGGTCGAGGCGGATGGCCAGGTCCGACAGGCTCTCTTCGCCGGCCAGGGGCACGCGCCAGCCGCCGGCGCCTTCCACCAGGGTGAAGTCGGCGCCACGCGCCAGCACGTGGCGCACCGGCCCGGCCAGGGTGTCCACGTTCAGCGCCACGCCGACTTCGCGGGCCGCCAGGTGCGGGGCGATGGCCGGTTCGAAGGCGAAGGGGTTCACCTCCTCGTAGGCCAGCGGCAGGCTGCACTCGCCCAGCAGGGCCAGGGCGTCGCCGTTGCGCAGGCCCTCGGGACGGCGCTCACAGCCGGAGGCCACCGGCTTGGCAGCGGCGGTGGACATCCCGGCCATGCGCGCGGCGTGCAGCAGGCCGGCGGCGATGGTGGTCTTGCCGATTTCGGTGTCGGTGCCGGTGATGAAAAACGCGTGTGGCATGGGGTTCCTCAAGGGCTATACGTGTAGGTGCCGGCTGCGCCGAGGGGCTTTCGTAGGATGGGTTGAGCTTGCGAAACCCATCCTACGGGCGTTGTGTTTGCCGGAGTCCCCTCCTACGAAGAGATGGGTTTGCGCAGGATGGCGTGGACCACCCTATAGGTCGCCGGCAGCCCCTCGGGCTGGCGGAAGCGTTCGTAGGCCTCGATCAGCGCCCGCACCCTCGCCCGCCCGGTGAGCCCGCCGGGGCGGCCGGGGTTGAGGTTGTGGGCGCCCAGGGCCTTGAGTTCGTGGGTCAGGCTGCGCAGATCGGGGAAGTGCAGCACGCGGTCTTCGGTGGACAGCTGCAGCACTTCCAGCCCGCTGGCCGCGCATTGCGCCTGGTAGTCGGCGAAGGCGCGGAAGCGGTTGACGTGGACGAAGCCGTCCACCGCCTGCCAGCTGGCGCGCAGTTCGCCCAGGGTGCCGATGCACAGGCTGCTGAAGGCGAACACGCCGCCCTCGCGCAGCACCCGGCGCGCTTCGCCGAGCACCGCCGGCAGGTCGGCGCACCACTGGATGGCCAGGCTGGAGAACAGCAGGTCGCAGCACTCGTCGCGCAACGGCAGGCGCTCGGCGTCGCCGCCGATGAAGTGCTGCGCGCCGCCATGCTCGCGGGCATGGCGCAGCATGCCTTCGGCGATGTCCACCGCCAGGCCTTCGGCTTCGGCAAAGCGCTGGGCCAAGGCACGGCTGAAGTGGCCGGTGCCGCAACCCAGGTCGAGCCAGCGGCGTACCGCCAGGTCGGCCGGCAGGCGCGCCAGCAGGCTGTCGCCGACGCCGCGCTGCAGTTCGGCCACCGCATCGTAGGTGGCGGCCGCGCGGGAGAAGGAAGCGGCGACCTGGCGCTTGTCCGGCAGCGCGCCGCCCAGGGGATCAGACATCGTCGCCCTCGTGGATGAAAGTCAGGATGGCCGCGGCCACCTCGTCCGGGCGCTCCAGCGGCAGGCCGTGGCTGGCGCCGGCGATGGTGTTCACCTCCACGTCCGGCAACCAGCCCAGCAGCGCATCGGCGGCGCCGGACGGGACCAGCGCGTCGTTGCCGGCGAACAGGTGCAGTTGCGGGCCGTCGTAGCGCTCCAGCGCCGCGCGGGTGTCCAGGCGCCCCAGCAGTTGCAGGCCGGCGCTCAGCGCCCCGGCTTCCAGCGCCGGCAGCGCCACTTGCAGTTGCCGCGCCAGGGTGCGGGCGTCGCGGGCGCCCTGGCTGACCAGCAGGGTGAAGCGCTTGCGCGTCAGTTCCGGCTCCAGCAGGAAGGCTTCGAAGAAGTCCTCGAAGACGCTGTTGGGCATGGCCTGCGGCCAGTCGTCGAGCTGGCGGAAGCTGGCATTGGCGGCCAGGGTGATCAGCCCGCGGCAGGCCTCGCCGCGGCGCGCGGCCAGCTCGGCGGCGAGCATGCCGCCCAGGGACCAGCCGGCCAGCCAGCTGCCCTCGGGCAGCTCGTCGTCCAGTTCGTCCAGCCATAGCGCCGGGTCGGCCTCGCGCGGCAGCGGCTCGATGTGCACGTGCAGGTGCGGCGCCTGCTCCAGCAGCGCGTCGCGCAGCGGCTCCAGGGGCGCGCTGCCCAGGCCCCAGCCGGGCAGCAGTATCAGTTGGTCACGCATCCTCGCCCTCCTCGGCGTCGAGTTCTGCCAGCAGGCTGGTGGAGACCTGGCGCCAGCTCTGCTCCAGGGCTTCGAGCAAGCGGTCGACCTGCTCCTCGCTGTGGCTGGCGCTGAAGGTCACGCGCAGGCGCGCGCTGCCGGCCGGCACGGTGGGCGGGCGGATGGCGCCGACCAGGATGCCGTGGTCGCGCAGCGCGGCCGACAGCGCCATGGCCTGGCGGCTACCGCCGATGAGGATCGGCTGGATCGGCGTGAAGCTGTCCATCAGCGTCAGACCGATAGCCTCGGCGCCACGGCGGAAGCGCGCGATCAGCCTGCCCAGGTGCTCGCGGCGCCAGCGCTCGGCGCGCAGCAGCTCCAGGCTCTTCAGCGTGGCGCAGGCCAGCGCCGGCGGCTGGCTGGTGGTGTAGATGTACGGGCGGGCGAACTGGATCAGCGTTTCCACCAGTTCCTCGCTGCCGGCGACGAAGGCGCCGGCGGTGCCGAAGGCCTTGCCCAGGGTGCCGACCAGCACCGGCACGTCGTCCAGGTCCAGGCCGAAGTGCTCGACGATGCCGCCGCCGTTGGCGCCCAGCGGACCGAAGCCGTGGGCGTCGTCGACCATCACCCAGGCGCCGTGACGCTTGGCTTCGGCGCACAGGGCCGGCAGCTCGGCGAGGTCGCCGTCCATGCTGAACACGCCGTCGGTGACCACCAGGGTGTTGCCCTCGGCCTTGCCCAGGCGCTGCGCCAGGCTGGCCGCGTCGTTGTGCAGGTAGCGCGAGAAGCGCGCGCCGCTGAGCAGCCCGGCGTCCAGCAGCGAAGCGTGGTTGAGGCGGTCTTCCAGCACGGTATCGCCCTTGCCCAGCAGCGCGGTCACGGCGCCCAGGTTGGCCATGTAGCCGGTGGAGAACAGCAGCGCGCGCGGCCGCCCGGTGAACTCGGCCAGGGCCAGCTCCAGCTCGTGGTGCGGCCCGCAATGGCCGTTGACCAGGTGCGAGGCGCCACCGCCCACGCCCCAGCGCTCGGCGCCGGTACGCAAGGCGGCGATCACCTCGGGATGGTTGGCCAGGCCCAGGTAGTCATTGGAACAGAAGGCCAGCATCGGCCGGCCGTCCACCCGCACCAGCGGGCCCTGCGGCGACTCCAGCAACGGCCGCTGGCGGTAGAGATCGTCCGCCTGGCGCTGGGCGAGGCGGGGGGAGAGATCGAAGGACATGAGCGCCTCGATAAAAGCGGCTGGAGGCTGAAGGCTGGACGAAAGAGCACTCTTGTCCAACCTTCACGGTGGCGTTGGTGCTGCTCGACCAACACCAACTCAAAGCGTAGAGACTTGAGGCAGAACGGCAACGCTCTTTCGTCCAGCCTTCAGCCTCCAGCCTTCAGCGGCTTTTAAAGCGCCGCGTTGTAGAACAACTGCGAATCGCGCTGTTCGACCAGGGCCTGCTCGATGGCGGCCTGGTGCACCTCGTCGGCGTGCTCCTCGCGCTCCTCGGGCTTGATGCCCAGGCGGGCGAACAGTTGCATGTCCTTGTCGGCCTGCGGGTTGCGGGTGGTCAGCAGCTTCTCGCCGTAGAAGATCGAGTTGGCGCCGGCCATGAAGGCCAGGGCCTGCATCTGCTCGTTCATCTGCTCGCGGCCGGCGGACAGGCGCACGTGGGACTTCGGCATCATGATCCGGGCCACGGCCAGGGTGCGGATGAAGTCGAAGGGATCGACGTCCTTCTCTTCGGCCAGCGGGGTGCCCTTGACCTTGACCAGCATGTTGATCGGCACCGACTCCGGGTGCTCCGGCAGGTTGGCCAGCTGGATCAGCAGGCCGGCGCGGTCGGCCACCGACTCGCCCATGCCGAGGATGCCGCCGGAGCAGATCTTCATCCCCGCCTCGCGCACGTAGGCCAGGGTCTGCAGGCGCTCGCCGTAGGTGCGGGTGGTGATGATGTTGCCGTAGAACTCCGGCGAGGTGTCGAGGTTGTGGTTGTAGTAGTCCAGCCCGGCCTCGGCCAGGGCCTGGGTCTGCTCCTGGGTCAGCTTGCCGAGGGTCATGCAGGTTTCCAGGCCGAGCTTCTTCACGCCCTTCACCATTTCCAGCACGTAGGGCATGTCCTTGGCCGAGGGGTGCTTCCAGGCGGCGCCCATGCAGAAGCGGGTGGAGCCGATGGCCTTGGCCTCGGCGGCCGCTTCCAGCACCTTCTGCACTTCCATCAGCTTCTGCTTGTCCAGGCCGGTGTTGTAGTGGCCGGACTGCGGGCAGTACTTGCAGTCTTCCGGGCAGGCGCCGGTCTTGATCGACAGCAGGGTCGAGACCTGCACGCGGTTCGGGTCGAAGTGCGCGCGGTGCACCGTCTGCGCCTGGAACAGGAGGTCGTTGAAGGGCTGCTCGAAGAGCGCCGTCACTTCGGCGAGGGTCCAGTCGTGGCGGGTGGCGATGGATGCGGTTGCACTCATGGGGAGTTCCTTCGGACGCGGGCTGACGCCTCGTTGTTCTCGGCCGCCACGGCAGGGCGCGACGGTTCAGGCTTTGGAGGCATGATATGTAAGCCTTGGTCGCTGTCAACCAAGTTGAAGTCACAAGTCGACAAGTGACTATTATTTGAACAATCATTCATGCGCCGTGAACCTGGGGGCAGAACGCCACTCCAACAGCACAGGTACTCGAAGGAATCCCGCGAGCTCATGGAAACAGAAGGCACTTTCGACTGGCTCGGCCAGACCCTCGGCAAGGCGATACGCTTCGTCGTCGACCTCCTTTCCGGCCTGCTGGGCGCCATCTGGGCGGCCATGGACCAGTTCCTCCACGGCCTGGCCCGGGCCATCGGAATGGACGTGTCGATCTTCAGCTTCGTCCTACTCTTCCTCGGCCTGTTGCTGCTCTACAGTGGCATCCGCGCCTTCGTCCGGCGCTCCTTCTTCGGCGGCATCCTGCTCACCGTGCTCGGCCTGATCGTGATGAGCTGGCTGATCCACTGAGCATCCGCCGGGGCCTCACCCGGAGGACGCCACCCTGCTCACCTTCGCCCGCCTGCGCGAGCTTTTCGTCCTGCGGCCGGACTGCCTGTTCTGCGGCGGCCCGGCCGACACCGGCCTGGCGCTGTGCGCCGGCTGCGACGCCGACCTGCCCTGGCTGGGCAGCCACTGCAACACCTGCGCCCTGCCGCTGCCGGAACACGGCCTGACCTGCGGCGAATGCCTGCGCCGGCCGCCGCCCTTCGAGCAGGTGCTGGCGCCCTGGCGCTACGCCTTCCCGCTGGACGGCGCCATCACCCGCTTCAAGCACCAGGCCGACCGGCCCCTGGGCCGGCTGCTCGGCCAGTTGCTGGGGCGCCACCTGCGCCATGCCTTCGCCGAGGGGTTGCCGGTGCCCGACCTGCTCCTGCCGGTGCCCCTGGCCCCGCGCCGGCAGCGCCAGCGCGGCTTCAACCAGGCCGAGCTGCTGGCCCGGCGCCTGGCCGCGGACCTCGGCCTGCCCTGGCGCCAGCCGCTGCGCCGGGTGCGCGACACCCCGGCGCAACAGGGCCTGGACAAGGCCGAGCGAAAGCGCAACCTGCGCCAGGCCTTCGCCCTGGACGACGGCGCGGCCCTGCGCGGCCTGCACCTGGCGCTGGTGGACGACGTACTGACCACTGGCGCCACCGCCGCGGCCCTGGCGCAGCTGCTGCGACGTGCCGGCGCCGCGCGGGTGGACGTCTATTGCCTGGCCCGCACGCCGAAGCCGGGCTGAGCCCGGCGCCGGCAGCCGACGGATTCCACTTGCCTTTTGCCGGCGCAGCTACCAGCCTCGCCCTATCGCGAACACAACAACGAAAACGATGACCAGCCTCAGCCTTCTCACCCAGCACGTCACCCGCCGCCCGCAACGCATCGCCCTGCTCGCGCAGATCGCCGCGCTGGGCTCCATCACCCAGGCCGCCAAGGCCGCCGGCATGAGCTACAAGACCGCCTGGGATGCGGTGGACGAGCTGAACAACCTCGCCGAGCGCCCGCTGGTGGAACGCAGCGTCGGCGGCAAGGGCGGCGGCGGCGCGCGCCTGACGCCGGCCGGCGAACGCCTGCTGGCGCTGTACCAGCGCCTGGAGGAACTGCGCGAGCGCATGCTCGAAAGCATCGAGGAAGACGGCGAGGACCTGGAGCTGATCGGCCGCCTGATGCTGCGCACCAGCGCGCGCAACCAATTGCACGGGCGCGTCTGCAGCATCGAGCCGGCGGGCCTGAACGACCTGATCGGCGTCGACCTGCCCGGCGGCGCGCGCATCCACGCGCGTATCACCCGCGAAAGCACCGAGAAGCTGGAGCTGCGCGAGGGCCTGCCGGTGATCGCGCTGATGAAGGCCGGCTGGCTCTACGTCGACCTGCCGCAGATCGAATGCCCGGCCGGGCTCAATGCCCTGGAGGGGCGCATCGAGGACATCCGCGAGGCCGGCGACGGCCCCAGCGAAGTGCGCATCCAGTTGCCCGGCGGGCAGATGCTCTGCGCCCTGGTGGACCAGGAACGCATCGACATCCTGCGCCTGGCCCCCGGCAGCCGGGTGCGCACCCAGTTCTCCCCGGCCCAGGTGATCCTCGGCACGCCGGTCTGAACGAAGCCTGCCTTGAGTCAAGGGCCGGCGCCGGCCGTGGGGTTCCAATAGGCCATCCCACTGCCGGAGCTTCCACCCATGCGCCGCTTCCTGATTCCCCTGCTGCTGGCGTGCAGCGCCCTGCTGCCGTCGCTCGGCCAGGCGACCCCCGACGTGCTGCGCGTGGCCAGCGGCCATCAGCCGATGGCGGCCCTGGAGGCGCTGGCCGACCAGTACCAGCTGCAGACCGGCAACAAGGTCCTGCTGATCGAGGGCGACAGCGCCGAGCTGGCCCGCGACATCGGCCAGGGCATGGCCTTCGACCTGTTCTTCGCCGACGACGGCGCCCACAGCGTGCAGACCCTGCACACCCAGGGCCGCGGCGAAGCGCCGCTGCCCTACGCCTGCGCCCCGCAGCCGCAGTACTACCTGGTGCTGGTGGAAGGCCCGCGGCGCGAGCTGGCGGAGCGTTTCTTCAACTACCTGAAAGCGAATCCAGAGGCGCTGGCAAAGGCCGGCTTCCACCTCAGCGCCTGCGGCAACTAACGCCAGCCCCGCAGGAGAACCCCAACGTAGGATGGCGTTGAGCGAAGCGATACCCATCGCCATGACCGCATGGGTTTCGCTTCGCCCAACCCATCCTACGAAGAGCCTCCCCCAGGCGTAATGGCGCAGGGGCCAGCAATCCCGTGGCGGTGTGCGTAGACTAGGGGCCTGTTCACTGCCCTGGATCGCAGCCATGTCCCATCCCTTCTCCGCCCTTACGCCCGACCTGGTCCTCGACGCGGTGGAAAGCCTGGGCTACCTCAGCGACGCCCGGGTGCTGGCGCTCAACAGCTACGAGAACCGCGTCTACCAAGTGGGCATCGAGGACAGCGAGCCGCTGGTGGCCAAGTTCTACCGCCCCGGACGCTGGAGCGACGCGGCCATCCGCGAGGAACATGCCTTCTCCGCCGAGCTGGCCGAATGCGAGGTGCCGGTGGTGGCGCCGCTGGTGCGCGACGGCGAAAGCCTGTTCGAGTTCGCCGGCTTCCGCTTCGCCCTGTTCCCGCGCCGCGGCGGCCGCGCGCCGGAACCGGGCAACCTGGATCAGTTGTACCGCCTCGGCCAGTTGCTCGGCCGCCTGCACGCGGTGGGCGCCGTCCGCCCCTTCGAACACCGCGAGCAACTGACTGTGGATAACTTCGGCCATGAATCCCTGGCCACCCTGCTGGAAGGCAACTTCGTGCCCAAGAGCCTGCTGCCGGCCTACGAATCGGTGGCCCGCGACCTGCTCAAGCGCCTGGACGCCCTGTTCGCCGACAACCGCTACACCGCCATCCGCCTGCACGGCGACCTGCACCCGGGCAACCTGCTGTGCCGCGACGAGGTCTACCACATGGTCGACCTCGACGACTGCCGCATGGGCCCGGCGGTGCAGGACCTGTGGATGATGCTGGCCGGCGAGCGCCAGGAGCGCCTGCTGCAGCTCTCCGAGCTTATCGATGGCTACCAGGAATTCCACGACTTCGACCCGCGCGAACTGCCGCTGATCGAGGGCCTGCGCACCCTGCGCCTGATGCACTACAGCGCCTGGCTGGCGCGGCGTTGGGACGACCCGGCGTTCCCGCCGAGCTTCCCCTGGTTCGGCAGCGAGCGCTACTGGGGCGAGCAGGTGCTGGTGCTGCGCGAGCAGTTGGCGGCGCTGGACGAGGAGCCGCTGCGGTTGTTCTGAGCCATCCAATCGTGCCCATGCAGGAGCGCGCCCTGCGCGCGATTCGCGGGCCCGTTTGTGCGGGGGAAACGCCGTGCCTCACGGAACGCATAGGGGCCCGGAATCGAGCGAGCAGGCCTGCGGCCCCCTCACCCTAACCCTCTCCCGGAGGGAGAGGGGACCGTTCGGAGTACATGGGTGTTTCGGCGTCAGCCGGCTAGCACAGGGATCGCCGGCTGAAACCAGGCCTCCTTTCGGCACGGACTGGCTCCCTCTCCCTCCGGGAGAGGGGATCGTTCGGAGTACACGGGTATTTCGGCGTTAGCCGGCTAGCACAAAGATCGCCGGCTGAAACCAGGCCTCCTCCCGGCACGGACTAGCTCCCTCTCCCTCCGGGAGAGGGGACCGTTCGGAGTACATGGGTGTTTCGGCGTTAGCCGGCTGGCACAGGGACCGCCGGCTGAAACCAGGCCTCCTCCCGGCACGGACTGGCTCCCTCTCCCTCCGGGAGAGGGACCGTTCGGAGTACACGGGTATTTCGGCGTTAGCCGGCTGGCACAGGGATCGCCGGCTGAAACCAGGCCTCCTCTCGGCACGGACTGGCTCCCTCTCCCTCCGGGAGAGGGCTGGGGTGAGGGGAAAGCCCGAGCGCCGATGCCATTCCCCTGTAGGAGCGCGCCCTGCGCGCGAAATCTCGGGCAGGGCCCGCTTACGTTGTTTTCTAGGTTCCCGCGGTTTGGCCGCGGCGTAACGTCCGCCGTTACGCCCGGCAGAAACTGAACGCACAGACAACATCGGCCGCGCCCCCTAGAATGGCGCGGCCACTCTTTTCTTCTGCCGCAAGGACGTCCGATGGCCACCGCCAATCCCCGCCGGGGCTATGCCCTGGGCCTGACCGCCTATGTCATCTGGGGACTCTTCCCGGTCTACTTCAAACTGCTGGAAAGCATTCCCGCCCTGGAAATCATCACCCACCGGGCCATCTGGTCGGCGCTGTTCGGCGCCGCCCTGCTGCTGGTGTGGAAGCACCCCGGCTGGTGGCGCGAGCTGCTGGACAACCCGCGGCGCCTGGCCGTGCTCGGCGCCAGCGGGGTGCTGATCGCCAGCAACTGGCTGGTCTACGTCTGGGCGGTGAACAACGGGCACATGCTCGAAGCCAGCCTGGGCTACTACATCAACCCGCTGATCAACGTGCTGCTCGGCCTGGTGGTGCTGCGCGAGCGCCTGCGCCCGCTGCAATGGGTGGCCGTGGGCCTGGCGGCCCTGGGCGTGGCCCAGCAGGTCTGGCAGCTGGGCAGCCTGCCCTGGGTGTCGCTGGTGCTGGCGCTGACCTTCGGCTTCTACGGGCTGATCCGCAAGCAGGCGCCGGTGGACGCCCTGCCCGGCCTGGTGGTGGAAACCTGGATGCTGCTGCCGCTGGCCCTGGTCTGGCTGCTGCTGTTCGCCGACGGCCCCAGCGCCCACCTGGCCTTCTGGACCACCCCGCAGGCGCTCTGGCTGGCCGCCGCCGGCCCCATCACCCTGGTGCCGCTGGTGTGCTTCAACGCTGCCGCCCGCCACCTGCCCTACGCGACCCTGGGCTTCCTGCAGTACATCGCGCCGACCCTGGTGCTGCTGCAGGCCGTCCTGCTGTTCGGCGAACACCTGGACTCCACCCGCCTGGTGGCCTTCGGCTGTATCTGGCTGGCGCTGGTGGTGTACAGCGTGGACATCTGGTACCGCCTGCGGCGCGCCTGATCATTTCCTGAGCGACAAGCTGCAGGCCCCGACGGGCAGGGCCTGCAGCCAGGTATCCGAATCTTTTCCACAGCTTCATCCAGCGCTGCCGGGGATAACCCCACAGCGCCGCCGCACGACCGGAGCACCCTGACGGCGGCGAGAATGGCTGTTCAGAACTCGTACAAATTCCCGCAAGGCTCGTCGATAAAGGCCCCTGGCGATCTACCCAGGGGTTTTCCACAGGGCTTTCCCGGGTTTCTGTGCAGGGCTTCGACGGCCCTGGCGCATTTTTGATCACTTCCTCCAAGCCCGGATTCCACGCGGCCTGTAGCCAGGCATACAACAGTTGCCCACAGCGCGACCCACGGTTCCTGTGCAAAGACGTGGATAAGCCGCCCCCGCCAGCGAGTGCCCCGGGCACGGATCATTTTCTGAGCGATCCGCCACAGGCCACGTTTGGCCTGATGTGTAGCCATCCATCCACAGCCAACCAACAGGACAACCCACGGCGATTGTGGGCAACCCCTGGCGTTCTGTTCACAACGATCGGCTGCGCTTGAAGCCCCACTCTGCGGGGCATTCAGCGCTTGACACACATTTCCTCAACAGACTTATGCACAGGACGGAGGCCTTTCACCTGTGCATCAGTCCTCCTTGTGGAAATTCAGATCCACCATGAGGTCGTCGGCCAGGGCCTCCAGGTGCTGCTGCAACTGCTCCAGCGGCAACGTCAGCGGCACCGCCAGCACCGCGTCGGCGTGGAACAGCGGCTCGCCGCTCATGGGCGCCGGCAACACCTCGGTGGTCAGCCGCTCCAGGTTGACGCCGTGTTCGGCCAGCAGGCGGGTGATGTCGCGGACGATGCCCGGGCGGTCGTTGCCCACCAGGTCGAGGTGGATCGGCTTCCAGTTGCAGGAGGGCTCGATGCCGCTGTCGGCCAGCAGCACGCGGATGCCGTGCTCGCCCAGCTCCTGCAGGCCTTCCACCAGTTCGTCGTAGCCTTCGGCCGGCACCGCCACCCGCAGGATCCCGGCGAACTGCCCGGCCATGCGCGACATGCGGCTCTCCAGCCAGTTGCCACCGTGGCCGGCGATGCATTGGGCGATGCGTTCCACCAGCCCCGGCTGGTCCTGGGCGATGATGGTGAGCACGAGATGATTCATGGCAGCCTCCAGAGTCGATGCGTCAGCCCCGGGCCTGGCCCAGGTCCAGCCAGTAGGTGTAGAAACGTTCGTCACGCTGGTAGCCCAGGCGCTCGTACAGGCCCTGGGCGTTGCGGTTGTCCTTCGCCGTTTCCAGCTGCAGGCCGCAGGCGCCGCTGGCCTCGGCGTGGGCGCGGGCGGCGTTCATCAGTGCCTCGCCGTAGCCGTCGCGGCGCGCCGCGGGGATCACGTAGAGGTCGCTGAGCAGCCAGGCCGGGCGTAGTGCCAGGGAGGCGAAGAAGGGGTACAACTGGACGAAGCCCAGGCCCACGCCGTCGATGCTGCGCGCCAGGTAGACCACCGACTCGTGGCGCTCCAGGCGCTGGCCGAGGAAGTCGCGGATGTCCGCCGGGGGCGCCGGCACTTCGTAGAAGTCCAGGTAGCCGGCGAACAGCGGAACCAGGTCGTCGAGGTCGGCAAGGGTGGCGCGGGCGATGGGCATGGTGATCCTCCGAGGGTGAAGCCTGAGTATAGGCCGCGGCACGGAGCCAGCTGCGACGGGGCGTCGCAGGTTCCTCGCCGAATAAATCGTGTACTGTTTTCAGATTTATCTGGAACAATCCACCAGTTTTTTGCGAACATTATTGCTGCTACGTGACTGAGATGCGTTCTTTGGTCTAACCGCGACGCAAGCCCACTGATTTTTCCCACGGCATCATGTAGTATTCCGCGGCTCGGACTACAAGGCGTCTTGCCTGGGTTCCGAGCTGGTCCTGAGCAGAGTGAGGCAAGCAATGACTGAACGCGTTCAAGTCGGTGGCCTGCAGGTCGCCAAAGTCCTGTTCGACTTCGTCAACGACGAAGCCATCCCCGGTACCGGCATAGACGCCGGCAAGTTCTGGGCAGGCGTGGAGGCCGTGGTCAACGACCTGGCCCCGAAGAACAAGGCCCTGCTCGCCAAGCGCGACGAGCTGCAGGCCAAGATCGATGGCTGGCACCAGGCCCGCGCCGGCCAGGCCCATGACGCCGCGGCCTACAAGGCCTTCCTGCAGGAGATCGGCTACCTGCTGCCCGAAGCCGAAGACTTCCAGGCCAGCACCCAGAACGTCGACGAAGAAATCGCCCACATGGCCGGCCCGCAGCTGGTGGTGCCGGTGATGAACGCGCGCTTCGCCCTGAACGCCTCCAACGCCCGCTGGGGCTCGCTGTACGACGCGCTGTACGGCACCGACGCCATCAGCGAAGAGAACGGCGCCGAGAAGGGCAAGGGCTACAACAAGGTCCGCGGCGACAAGGTCATCGCCTTCGCCCGCGCCTTCCTCGACGAAGCCGCGCCGCTGGAATCCGGCAGCCACGTCGACGCCACCGCCTACACCGTGCAGAACGGCGCGCTGGTCGTCGCCCTGAAGAACGGCAGCCGGAGCGGCCTGAAGAACGCCGCCCAGTTCATCGCCTTCCAGGGCGAGGCGGCCAAGCCGCAAGCCGTGCTGCTCAAGCACAACGGCCTGCACTTCGAGATCCAGATCGACCCCGCCAGCCCCATCGGCCAGACCGACGCCGCCGGCGTGAAGGACGTGCTGATGGAGGCCGCGCTGACCACCATCATGGACTGCGAGGACTCGGTCGCCGCGGTCGACGCCGACGACAAGGTGGTCATCTACCGCAACTGGCTGGGCCTGATGAAGGGCGACCTCGCCGAGGAAGTCAGCAAGGGCGGCACCACCTTCACTCGCACCATGAACCCGGACCGCGTCTACACCAAGGCCGACGGCTCCGAGCTGACCCTGCACGGCCGCTCCCTGCTGTTCGTGCGCAACGTCGGCCACCTGATGACCAACGACGCCATTCTCGACAAGAACGGCAACGAGGTGCCCGAGGGCATCCAGGACGGCCTGTTCACCAGCCTGATCGCGGTGCACAACCTCAACGGCAACACCACCCGCAAGAACACCCGCACCGGCAGCGTGTACATCGTCAAGCCGAAGATGCACGGCCCGGAAGAAGTCGCCTTCACCAACGAGCTGTTCGGCCGCGTCGAAGACGTGCTGGGCCTGCCGCGCAACACCCTGAAGGTCGGCATCATGGACGAGGAACGCCGCACCACCATCAACCTCAAGGCCTGCATCAAGGAAGCCCGCGAGCGCGTGGTGTTCATCAACACCGGCTTCCTCGACCGCACCGGCGACGAAATCCACACCTCCATGGAAGCCGGCGCCGTGGTGCGCAAGGGCGCCATGAAGACCGAGAAGTGGATCGGCGCCTACGAGAACAACAACGTCGACGTCGGCCTGGCCACCGGCCTGCAGGGCAAGGCGCAGATCGGCAAGGGCATGTGGGCCATGCCTGACCTGATGGCCGCCATGCTCGAGCAGAAGATCGCCCACCCGCTGGCCGGCGCCAACACCGCCTGGGTGCCCTCGCCCACCGCGGCCACCCTGCACGCCCTGCACTACCACAAGGTCGACGTGTTCGCCCGCCAGGCCGAACTGGCCAAGCGCGCGCCGGCCTCGGTCGACGACATCCTGAGCATTCCGCTGGCGCCCAACACCAACTGGAGCGCGGAAGAGATCAAGAACGAGATCGACAACAACGCCCAGGGCATCCTCGGCTACGTGGTGCGCTGGATCGACCAGGGCGTCGGCTGCTCCAAGGTGCCGGACATCAACGACGTCGGCCTGATGGAAGACCGCGCCACCCTGCGCATCTCCAGCCAGCTGCTGGCCAACTGGCTACGCCACGGCGTGATCACCGAGGAGCAGGTGGTCGAGAGCCTCAAGCGCATGGCCGCGGTGGTCGACCGGCAGAACGCCAACGACCCGCTGTACCGCCCGATGGCGTCGAACTTCGACGACAACGTGGCCTTCCAGGCTGCGCTGGAACTGGTGGTCGAAGGTACCAGGCAGCCCAACGGCTACACCGAGCCGGTGCTGCACCGCCGTCGTCGCGAATTCAAGGCGAAAAACGGCCTCTGATTCGCGCCTGCGTAAGCTGAAAACCGCCCTTCGGGGCGGTTTTTTCATTTCCGGCCCGCCTTTTTCCCGAAAACCGACAGGCGCCGATTGCGCAGGCTGGTTGCACTTTGCGATCATTTGCGAATAGTTATCGTTTTGTCGTTCATTCCGAATCGGGGTGGGGGAGCAAAGGTGTCGGCAGTCCAGACTGGCAATGGCGAATTCGTAGGCGCGCTCTACCGCGACCACCGCGACTGGCTGCTCGCCTGGCTCAATCGCAGCGTCGGCTGCCCGCAGCGCGCCGAGGACCTCGGCCAGGACACCTTCGTGCGCATCCTCGGCCTCCGCGAGCTGCCCAGCCTGCGCGAGCCGCGGGCCTTCCTGGTGACCGTGGCCAAGGGCCTGCTGGTCGACCATTGGCGCCGCCAGGCGCTGGAGCAGGCCTACCTCGACGAGCTGCTGCAACTGCCCGAGGCCGAACAGCCCTCGGTGGAAACCCAGTTCCTCATCCTCGCCGACCTGCGCGAGATCGACCGCCTGCTGGGCAAGCTGTCCAGCCGCGCGCGCAGCGCCTTCCTGCTCAACCGCCTGGACGGCCTGGGCCACGCCGAGATCGCCGAGCGCCTGGGCGTATCGGTGCCGCGGGTGCGCCAGTACATCGCCCAGGGCCTGCGCCAGTGCTACATCGCCCTGTACGGCGAGCCGACATGAAGGGCCCGGTCTCGGTCCGCATCCTCGACGAGGCCATCGCCTGGCAGTTGCGCCTGAATTCGGGCGAGGCCCATGCCGAAGACGAAGCCGCCTTCGCCCACTGGCACGCCGCCCACAGCGAACACGCCCGCGCCTGGCGCCAGCTGGGCATGCTCGACCGCAACCTGAGCGCGGCCGCCGGCCCCGCGGCGCGCAGCGCCTTGCTGCGCGCGCCGGGCGAATCGCGGCGCAAGCTGCGCCGGCTGGCCGGCACCGGTTTGTCGCTGCTGCTGGCCGGGGTGCTGGCGCTGGGCGTGGGCAACCGCTACCTGCCGCTGCGCTACGCCCTGGCCGACGTGGTCACCGGCACCGGCGAGCTGCGCGAACTGCGCCTGCCCGACGACACCCTGGTGCAACTGGACAGCCGCACCGCCCTGGACATCCGTTTCGACGCCAGCGAGCGGCGCATCGTCCTGCTCAGCGGCGAAATCATGGTGCAGACCGCCCACGGCGACAGCCGCCCGTTCATCGTTGAAACCCGCGATGGCCGCCTGCGCGCCCTGGGCACCCGCTTCCTGGTGGAACGCCAGGCCGACGGCACCCTGCTCAGCGTGCTGCAGTCGGCGGTGGCGGCCAGGCCCGAGCGGGGCCGCGACGAAACCATCGTCCCCCAGGGCCGCCACGTGCTGCTGCGCGCCGACGGCCTGGGCCCGCTGGAGGCCAACAGCGCCACCGCCGACGCCTGGACCCACGGCATGCTGGTGGCCGACAACATGCGGCTGGCCGACCTGCTGGAGAAACTCGGCCAGTACCGCAGCGGCTACCTGGGCCTGGACCCGGCGCTGGCCGACCTGCGCATCAGCGGCAGCTTCTCCCTGCGCGACACCGACCTGGCCCTGGACTCGCTGCCGCCGAGCCTGCCGGTGCGCATCGAGCGGCACGGCGGTTGGTGGGCGAAGGTGGTGCCGCGCGGCTGAGCCCCTGCCAGCCGCGCGAAACGCTCTTCGTAGGATGGGTTGAGCCTTGGCGAAACCCATGCGGCCATGGCGATGGGTATCGCTTCGCTCCACCCATCCTACGTTCGTGTTTCTCCTGCCATGCCGCTACAAGGCATGGCGCCGGCCTGGTAGCCGGATCGCGGATGGAATCCGCCCCTACGCGCGGCCGGGCGGTCCGGAAACAGGCCCCGCGAAATTTTTTTCCGCACAGCCCTATCACTTTCCGATTGTCGTCCGGCAATGAGGCGAACGAGACATATTCACACCCAGGAGTGAATCCCCGATGCCGTCCCCCACCATGGCCTTCCGCCCGCACCTGCTGGCCGCCGCCATCCTTCTCGCCAGCCCGCTGGCTTGCGTCGCAGCCGATGCCATGCGCGACTACCAGTTGCCCGCCGCCCCGCTGGCCAGCACCCTCAACCGCATCGCCGCGCAAGCCGGCATCAGCCTGAGCATCGACCCGGCCCTGGCCAACGGCCGCAGCGCCCATGCCGTGCAGGGCCGCTTCGACGGCGTCGGCGCGCTGCGCCAGGCGCTGGAAGGCACCGGCCTGGAGCTGGTGGAGAACGCATCCGGCAGCTACAGCGTGCGCCCGCTGCCCAAGGACACCCTGGCCATGGGCGCCACCACCGTGAGCGCCGTGCAGGAAGACCCGGACGGCCCGGCCGTGGGCTACCTCGCCACCCGCACCCGCGCCGGCACCAAGACCGACAGTTCGATCCTCGAGACGCCCAAGTCGATCTCCGTGGCCACCCGCGAGCAGATGCAGGACCGCAACGTGCAGAACCTCGACGACGCCGTGCGCTACATGCCCGGCGTGATCGCCAGCAGCTACGGCAGCGACACCCGCGCCGAATGGCTGAAAGTGCGCGGCTTCGAGCCCACCCAGTTCCTCGACGGCCTGCCCCTGCCCAAGGGCTCCTACACCATGCCCAAGCTGGAAACCTGGGACCTGGAGCGCGTCGCCCTGCTGCGCGGCCCGGCTTCCTCGCTGTACGGCCAGACCCCGCCCGGCGGCCTGCTGGACATGGTCAGCCGCCGCCCGCAGGAAGAAAGCAGCCATGAAGTGCAGCTGCAGGTCGGCAGCTACGAGCACAAGCAGATTTCCTTCGACAGCACCGGCAAGATCGACGACCAGGGCAAGATGCTCTACCGCGTCAGCGGCGTGGTGCGCGACAGCAACACCCAGGTCGAGCACGTCGACAGCAAGCGCTACAACATCGCCCCGAGCGTGACCTGGAACTTCGACGAAGACACCCGCCTGACCTTCCTCTCGCAGTTCAACCGCGACGATACCGGCATCACCAGCCAGTTCCTGCCGCTGCAAGGCACCAAGCTGTCGACCCCGGCGGGCAAGGTGAAGTACCACGAGAACCTGGGCGACCCGGACTGGGAGTTCTACGACAAGACCTACTACGCCCTGGGTTACGCCTTCGAGCACCGCTTCAACGACGTCTGGCAGTTCCGCCAGAACCTGCGCTACACCAAGAGCGACCTGTCGTTCCAGGGCATCACCGCCGGCGGCTGGGCCACCGCGGTGAGCGACGACGGCACCGTGGCGCGCGGCGCCAACGTGGTCAACGAAGACATCAGCCAGTTCGCCATCGACAACAACTTCCAGGCCGACTTCGCCACCGGCCCGGTCAAGCACACCCTGCTGCTGGGCCTCGACCACCAGCGCGCCAACACCAACTACCAGTGGCTGTACGGCAGCGCGCCGAGCAGCAACATCAAGCAGCCGATCTACGGCCAGGATTTCAGCAACGTCAGCTACACCGCGTACAACGACTACAACCAGAAGATGCGCGACACCGGCCTCTACGCCCAGGACCAGATGTCCCTGGACAACTGGCGCCTGACCCTCGGCGGCCGCCATGACTGGGCCCACACCGGCTCGAAGTTCTACAACGCCGGCGGCGCCACCGACACCCGCCGCGACAGCCAGCTCAGCGGCAACGCGGCGCTCAGCTACGTGTTCGACAATGGCCTGGCGCCCTACATCTCCTATGCCGAGTCGTTCCAGACCGAGGCCGGCGGCAACAACGGCATGGCCTTCGAACCGAGCACCGGCAAGCAGTACGAACTGGGCATCAAGTACCAGCCGCCCGGCCGCGACCTGCTGCTCAGCGCCGCCGTCTACGACCTGAAGCGGCAGAACATCGTGCTCTCCGACTCCCTGGGCCGCAGCAACCCGGTGGGCGAGGCGCAGGTGCGCGGCCTCGAACTGGAAGCCGTCGGCAACGTCACCGACAACCTCAAGGTGACCGCCGCCTACACCTACTCCAACAGCAAGATGACCAAGGTCGCCGACCCGCTGGACAAGAACCGTCCGCTGCCGCTGACGCCGGAGAACCAGGCCTCGCTGTGGGCCGACTACACCTGGCACGAAGGCCTGCTCGACGGCTTCGGCATCGGCTTCGGCACCCGCTACGTGGGCGAGACCGACAACATCGCCATCGGCAGCATGGCCTACGTGCGCGACAAGTCGGACGGCCACACCGGCTCCTACACCCTGTACGACGCCGCGGTGCGCTACGACCTCGGCCGCGTGGACAACAGCCTGAAAGGGCTGAGCGTGGCGGTGAACGCGAACAACGTATTCGACAAGGAATACATCTCCACCTGCGACGGCTTCTACTGCTACTACGGCGACCGTCGCAACGTGGTCGCCAGCCTCGACTACAAGTTCTGACCTCCGGCCGCCACGGCGGCCACCCCACACGGCGCGTTCCCCGCGCGCCGTTCGCCTCCCGGCGCGTGGCGCGCTACAGTGCGCCTTCCAACGGCCACGCCCGGGAGCCTCCCCAATGCCGCAAAGCCCGCGATTCCTGCCCGCCCTGCTCGGCCTGCTGCTGAGCTGCGCCGCCCACGCCGCCGACCCGCAGTACTACCCCCTGACCAAGGGCGCCGCGCCCCAGGCCGTGGCCATGCTCGACGATGGCCGGCTGTGGTACGTCGCCGAGGGCAACGGCTCGCTGGGCCGCTTCGACCCGCAAAGCGGGCAGGACGAGCAGGTCAGCCTGGGCAAGGGCTCGGTGCCGCGCGCCGTGCTGGCCGGCCCGGATGGCGAGGCCTGGATCGCCGACAGCGGCCTCAACGCCCTGGTCCGCGTCGACCCGGACCGCCTCGGCAGCGAAGTCGTGCCGCTGCCCAAGGAGGCCGCCGACGCCGGCCTGGACAGCCTGGTGTTCGATGACGACCACGACATCTGGTTCACCGGCGCGAAGGGCTTCTACGGCCGCATCGACCCCGCCACGCGCAAGCTCGACGTCTGGGCCACACCCGGCGGCAAGGGCGCCCAGGGCCTGGCGGTGACGCCCGACGGCCAGGTCTGGTACGCCTCCGTCGACGACGACAGCATCAACCGCATCGACCCCCTCGGCCAGGCCGTCACCCGCTTCCCGCTGCCCGAACAGGGTGGCCGGCCGCAGCAACTGGGCGCCGACTCCATCGGCCGGCTGTGGGTGAGCGAGGCCGGCAGCGGCCGGCTCGGCCGCTTCGACCCCAGCGACGGCAAGTGGAAGAGCTGGCGCCTGCCGGGTGACCACCCGCAGCCCGACGCGCTCTACGTCGATGCCATGGACCGCGTGTGGCTCAGCGACCTCGGCGGCGACGCCGTGCTGCGCTTCGACCCGCAGAGCGAGAAATTCACCGCCTACCCCAGTGACCAGGCCGAGGCCCGCGTCAGCCAGCTCAGCGGCCGCCCCGGCGAGGTCTGGGGCTCCGACGCCGGCAGCGACCGCCTGCTGGTCATCCGCGAGTAACCAGGAGATGCCATGAGCCCCACCCTCACCCTGTTCCACGCCCCCGCCTCGCCCTTCGTGCGCAAGGTGACGGTGCTGCTGCACGAGACCGGCCTGCTCGACAAGGTGCACCTGCAGGCCGCCAACCTCAGCCCGGTGAGCCCGGACAACGGTGTCAACGCCTGCAACCCAGCGGGCAAGATCCCCTGCCTGCGCCTGGCCGACGGCCAGGCCCTGTACGACAGCCGGGTGATAGTCGAATACCTCGACCAGCAGCACGCCGGCGCACCGCTGATCCCCCGCGAAGGCCCGCAGCGCTGGCAGCGCCTGACCCTCGCCGCGCTGGCCGACGCCATCATGGACGCCGCCGTGATCAGCCGCTACGAAACCTTCGTGCGCCCCGAGGAGAAGCGCTGGGACGGCTGGCTGCAAGGCCAGCAGCAGAAGATCGAACGCGCCCTGGCGCACTTCGAGGGCGAGGCCTTCGCGGCGCTGAACGAGCGCTTCGACATCGTCGCCATCGGCCTGGCCTGCGCCCTGGGCTACCTCGACTTCCGCCGCCCGGACTGGGCCTGGCGCGAGCAGTACCCGAAGCTCGCGGCCTGGTACGCCGAGGCCGCCAAACGCCCATCGCTGCAGGCCACGCAGCCGGTCTGATAGAGCGGCGCGGCGTCGACGGCGGATAACGCTGGCGCGTTATTCGCCCTACGAAAAGCCTACGGCAGCCCCTCGTAGGATGGCGTTGAGCGAAGCGATACCCATCACCAGACCGCATGGGTTTCGCAAGCTCAACCCATCCTACGAAGAGCGGGTCCAGCCTTGCTCGCGAACCCTTCCCCGCGCACCCGCAGCACCAGCACGGCGATCTGCCGCGCCAAGCGCCGGCCGGCCTGGCGCTCCTCGCGCAACCCGCGCCAGGCGCTCATCGCCGCGCGCCCCAGTAGTACAACGGCAGCGCCAGCAACAGGCCGAGCTGGGCGAAGCCCGCGCATAGTTCCAGGAAGGAGCGCACGTGGGGGTTGTTCGCCGCGTCCCGGGCGCCGGTGAGGCCATCCCAAAAATCCGCCGGCGGCAGGTGCAGGGCCAGCCAGGCCAGCGGCTTGCCGCTGGCGGCGAGCCAGGCGATCAGCTCGAAGTGGCCGACGAACATCAGCAGCGGCAGGGCCATCACGCTCAGCAGCAGGCCGCCGGCCAGGCACAGGGTGAAACGCGTCAGCAGGTGCATGGCGGCCTCCTTCAGCCTTCGTGGCTCACTTCGTCCAGGGAGAAGCTCGGCTCGTCCGCACGCCGGCCGACGCCGTACCAGTCCAGCCGGCGGGTCAGCGCCATCACCCCGGCGAGCAGCGCGAACAGCAGCAGCGAGCCCATCAGCAGCGCATAGTCCTCGGCCCGCAACAGGCCGTAGAGCATGGCGTAGAGCAGCGCCAGGCCGGCGCCGAAGGCACAGCCGCGCACCACGCTGCGCAGCACCGTGCACAGGTAGAAACCGATCAGCGCCACGCAGGCCCCGGCGGAAGCCAGGTAGGCGCGCTCGAAGCCGATGTGCTCGGCCAGCGACAGCAGCAACAGGTAGAACAGTGCCAGGGCCAGGCCGACCAGCGCGTACTGCACCGGATGCAGGGCCAGGCCCTTGAGCACCTCGAAGAGGAAGAAGCCGGCGAAGGTCAGGCCGATGAACAGCAGCGCGTACTTCAGCGCGCGGTCGGCCTTGAGGTACTGGTCCACCGGGTCCACCAGGCTGACGCCGAAACCGCGCGAGTCGAAGGTGTCGCAGCCCTTGCCGGCGAAGCAGTTCTGCAGCGCCTCTTCCATGCTGCTGGCGAAGAAGCTGGTGCGCCAGCGCGCGCTGAAGCCATCGGCGCCGATGCTGCGCTCCACCGGCAGGAACTCGCCGCCGAAGCTGGGGTGCGGCCAGTCGGCCTTGAGGTTGACCTGGCTGTCGCGGCCCACCGGGGTGATGTCCAGCCGCGAGCTGCCCAGCAGGGCCAGCTCGAAGGCGTAGTCGAAGCGCTGCTCGGCGGCGCTGGCCTCCAGCGGCAGCGGCGAATGCACGCCCTCGCCCAGGCGCTGCGAGCGGCTGCCGGGGGCGAAGTCCAGGGTGCGGCCGTCGAGGCTCAGCTTGAGGGCGTTCTGGATGCCGCGCACGTCGCTGATGCCCACCGCCAGGAACGGCTGCTCGAAGCGGTAGCTGGCCAGGTCGTCGCCCACGCCGTAGTGCGCCGGTACCACGAAGCTGCCGCTGACGCGGCTTTCCAGGTGGAACAGGCGCGCCTCGTAGATGCCGCGGTGGCGCAGCTCGGTGGTCATCTGGCCATCGACCAGGAAGGTCTCCGGCAGGAAGTACAGGCGCCCGCGCTTCTCCCGCTGCACCTGCACGCGGGTGCCGCTGCGTTCGTCGCGCTCCCATTCCAGCACCTGGCGCACGTAGGGCACCACCAGCAGCGGCCCGCGCAGGCGCTGGGCGTAAGCGGAGCTGCGGGCGATGTCCTGCAGCACGCCGTCGCGGTAGGCCTGCCGCTCGCCGACCAGGCCGTCGATCATCAGCAGGGGGACCAGTAGCAGGAGCATGAGCACGGCGATGGCGCCGAGCTTGAGGAGCAGGGGTCGGTTCATGGGGACTCTCCGGGGGTTGGGGTGGTGGAGAGTCTGGGTCGGTACTGTGGGGGATTTGTGGTGGGGGGATGGGGAGATTGTGGGGATTGTGTGGGGGCTGGCTTGGTGTGGTGGGTGGCGCCTTTCCCTCTCCCTAACCTCGGCTGCGCGCCCCGCCCTGAAGGGAGAGGGGACCGTTCGGAGTGCTTGGGTATTTTGGAGTTAGCCGGCAACACCGAAGGTTTCCGGCTGAAACCATTCCTCCTCTCGGCACAGACAAGCCCCCTCTCCCTTCAGGGAGAGGGCTGGGGAGAGGGGCTCTCAGGCTCTTCCCTTGTCAGCCCCCGGCAACTCCAACCAAGCCTCCACCCCACCCTCGACATTCCCCACGCCCAACCTTCCACCATGCAACCCCGCCACCTCGGCAACGAAGTTCAACCCCAGCCCCGTGCTCTTGCGCCCTGTCCCCGGCCGCGGCAAGGAGTAGAACCGCTCCGTCAGCCGCCCCAGCGCATAGTCCGGAATCACCGGTCCCTCGTTGAACAACGACAGGCGCCAGCTTTCGCCCTCGCGCAGCGCACCGAAGCACAGAGCCCCACCAACCGGCGTGAAATCCAGCGCATTGTCCAACAGGTTGCCCAACGCCTGGCGCAACAGGAAACGCTCCCCCATCACCACCGCCTCCGCCGGCACCGCGTTCTCCACCCGCAAACCTTCCAGCCGCGCCAGGTTGGCCTGCAGCAACTCCGCCACCAGCTCACGCAGCGACACCGGCTCGCTATCCTCAAGCCCCTGCCGCTGCTCCACCTGGGCCAGGTTCAGCAGGCGCTCCACCAGTTGCTGCAAACGCTGGCTCTCGCCGGCGATGTTGTCGACGAAGCGCCTGCGCTGCTCCGCCGGCATCTCGCCTTCCAACAGTTCGGCGGCGCCACGAATGGCCGCCAGCGGGCTTTTCAGCTCGTGGGTCAGGGTGTGCACGTAGCGCTCGACGTAGGCCTTGCCCTCCAGTTGTACGCGCATGCGCTCCACCGCCTCGGCCAGTTGCGCCATCTCGCCGCCGCGGTAGCGCGGCAGTTCGGCGCGGCGGCCCTCGCTGACCGCCTGGGCGTAGCGGGTAAGCTTGCGCAGGGCGCCGCTCAGCCACCAGGAGAGCAGCCCGCCAACCAGCAGGCCGAGCACGATCAGGCCGCCGCCGAGCCAGGCCAGGCGCCGTTGCGAACGCTCGATGTAGGGCTGCAGGGTGCGGTTGGGCTTGGAGACGGAGACCACGCCGATGATCTTCTCGCCATCCTTGATCGGCGCCGCCACGTACATCACCGAGGAGTCCGGGTCGTCCGCCGATTCGCGGCTGGAGCGCGCGCCGTACTTGCCCTGCAAGGTCAGGTAGACGTCGTTCCAGCGCGAGTAGTCCTGGCCCACCGCCTCGCCCGCCGAGTCCAGCAGGACGATGCCGCGGGCGTCGGTGACGTAGATGCGGTGGTTCACCGCGTTCTTGCGCACGCCCCAGATGTCCGCCTGGGGGCTGCGCGCGCCGTAGGCCTGGAGCAGCTCGGGCAACTGGCTGTGGACCAGGGTGCCGTGCTTCAGGTCCTCGCGCAGGATCTCGGCCAGCAGGTTGGCGGTGTCCACCAGGGTTTCCTCGGTGGACTGGCGCACCCCGGGGCGGATCTCCTCCATCACCGTGCTCAGCACGAAGTAGCCGGTCAGCCCGACGAACAGGAAGTACGCCAGGAAGATCCGCACGCCCAGCGGCATCAGGCCTTCTCCGCCGCGTAGCTGTAGCCCAGGCCGCGGTGCGTCTGGATCGGCTCGGCGTCCGCGGCCACCTGGCGCAGCTTGGCGCGCAGGCTCTTGATGTGGCTGTCGATGTTGCGCTCGTAGCCGGCCTGGGCCGCCACGCCCAGGGCCTGTAGCAGCAGCTCGCGGCTGAACACCCGGCCCGGGCGCGCCAGCAGCGCCTGGAGCAGGCGGAATTCGTGGAGGGTGAGGTTCAGCGCCTGACCGCGGTAGTGGATCAGGCAGCGCTCCTCGTCCACCCGGAAGGGCCCCGCCGGGACGGCCTCGGTGCTGGCCCGGGACGGCCCGCGACGGAGGATGGCCTTGACCCGCGCGGCCAGCTCGCGCGGGCTGAAGGGCTTGACCACGTAGTCGTCGGCGCCGATCTCCAGGCCCACCACGCGGTCGATCTCGGCATCGCGGGCGGTGAGGAAGATCACCGGCACCTCGGAGAAGCGGCGCAGCTGGCGGCAGGCCTCGAAGCCGCTGATGTCGGGCAGGCCGACGTCGAGGACGACCAGGTCGAAGGCCTCCTCGCGCAGGCGCTGCAGGGCCTCGCCGGCCAGGCTCAGCCAGGTGGTGGCGAAGCCTTCGGCCTGCAGGGCGTAGAGCAGGGTGTCGGCGATGGCGGCTTCGTCTTCGACGATGAGGATGTGCGGCATGGCTTCCGTGCGCGGGGTGGCGGGCCTTCCATCAAGCCGCAAGGCCCGCGCCCCGTCAATCGGCTTCGCGGCTGCCCGAGCAGTTGGGCTTGCCGGCGGCGAAGCGCTCGCTGGCGTCAATTGCCACGTGGAACTTGCGCAGGCCCTTGGCGCCCATCAGGAAGGGGTAGTTGAAGTGGCTGCGGTCGACCAGGTTGACCTCGATCACCTGCTGGTCGCCGCCCAGGCACACCGGCAGCAGGATAACCGGGCGCTCGCTGAGGGCCACCGGGTTCTCCTCCTCGTCGTCTTCCTCGCGGCCGTCGGCGCGGTTCTTGATCTTGGAGATGCGCGCCAGCTTGTGCTCGTACTGCGAGTCGCCGCCGTCCTTGGTGGCCAGGCGGAAGCGCACCCACTGGTCACCGTCGCGCTGGAACAGCTGGATGTCCTTGGCCGACAGCGACGAGGTGTAGGCGCCGGTGTCCATCTTGGCCTGCAGCGTCTGGTCCAGCTCGGGCAGGCCGACCCATTCGTAGCGCCCGTAGAGCTTGGGCTCGGCGGCGAGGGCCAGGCCGGGCAGGACGAGCAGCGAAAGCAGGGCGAGAACGGGTTTCACGGGAATCTCCAGGACAGTTCGGGATGCATGGCGCATAGGACTACCATGCCGGCCCGGGGTTCGCCAGCGGCCGCTGTCAGGCGTCGAACAGCGAGCCGCGGCGGCGGTCCAGGCCGCTCCACAGCGTTTCCAGGTTGCGGAAGCCCCACTGCGCCGGCGACTCGCGGCCGACGATGCGCTCGCGGCCCTTGAGCCTGGCCAGGTCGAGCACCTGCTGGGGAATCGCCGCGCGCGTGCGGATCGAATAGAACACCTTGAGCACCGGGGTGAGCAACGCCTCGGGATGCTGCTCCAGCACCACCGCCAGGCGCTCGCTCTCCAGGCGCACCAGCGAGCCCACCGGGTAGATGCCCAGGCATTTGACGAAGGCGCGGAACACCTGCTCGTCCAGGTGCGTGCCGCACCACTGGCCCATGCGCCGGATCGACTCGGCGGGGTCCCAGCCGGCCTTGTAGGGGCGGTCGGAGGTGATGGCGTCGTAGATGTCGCAGACCGCGCCCATGCGCGCGAACAGGCTGATCTGCTCGCCGGCCAGGCGGTGCGGGTAGCCGCTGCCGTCGAGCTTCTCGTGGTGGTGCAGGCACACGTCCAGCACCAGGGCGCCGACCTGGCGGCCCTGGAGGAGGATGTCCAGGCCGCGCTGCGGGTGCTCGCGGACCCGGGCGAACTCCTGCTCGTCCAGGCGCCCCGGCTTGTTCAGCAGTTCCATGGGCACGTGCATCTTGCCGATGTCGTGCAGCAGCCCGGCCGCGCCCGCCTCGCGCACCAGCGCCTCGTCCAGGCCGAGCTGGCGCGCCAGGGCGATCATCAGCGCGCACACCGCCACCGAGTGCAGGTAGGTGTATTCGTCGGCGTTCTTCAGCCGCACCAGGCTGATCAGCGCATTGGGATGGCGCTGCACCGAGGCGGCGATTTCCTCCACCAGTTCCTGGGCGTGCTCGCCGTTCACCGCCTTGCCCATGCGCGCGTCCTGGAACATCGCCATGACCGCGCGCTTGGACTGCACGCACAGCCGGTGCGCCGCGCGCAGTTCGTCTTCCATGGCGCGCCAGGGCTTCTCCGGCGCCTCCTCGGGCGAGGCCGGCGGCGGTGCGGCGGGCTCCGCGGGGGCCAGTGCGGGACGGGGCGCGAGGCCCTTGGCCGGGTCGATCAGCACTTCGTGCACGCCGCTCTCGCGCAGGCGCTTGAGGTCCTCGGGGTCTTCCAGCAAAAAGCGCCGGCGCCAGAACGGGTGCTCCATCCAGGAGCCGCACAGCTCGTGGACGTACATACCGAGGGTCACGTCCTTGACCGGCAGGCGCACATAGAAGGAGTCAGGCATGGCAGGCAATCATCGGAACAGGTTCCCAGAGCATAGTGCGCCGGCGCACGTCGCGGGAGGGGGTGGCTTGGGCTGGCCGCGCCGCCTGCGTATCATGGCCGCGCCAACCGGAACAAGGAATCGCACCGCCATGTGGGCCACGCTGACCGGAATCCTCACCAGCCTCCTGTTGCTGCTCAACACCCTGATCCTGATCGGCCCGATGCTGCTGATCGCCCTGCTCAAGCTGGTGCTGCCGGGCAAGGCGCTGAAGGACGCCTGCTCCAACGGGGTGATGTGGATCGCCGAGACCTGGGCGGAGATCGACAAGGCCATCTTCGCCCTGATGACGCCCACCGTCTGGGACATCCGCGGCGGCGACCAGCTGCGCCGCGACACTTCCTACCTGGTGGTGAGCAACCACCAGTCCTGGGTCGACATCCCGGCCCTGGTCCAGGCCTTCAACCGCAAGACGCCCTACTTCAAGTTCTTCCTCAAGAAGGAGCTGATCTGGGTGCCCTTCCTCGGCCTGGCCTTCTGGGCCCTGGACTACCCCTTCATGAAGCGCTACTCCAAGGCCTTCCTGGAGAAGAACCCGCAGCTCAAGGGCAAGGACCTGGAGATCACCCGGGCCGCCTGCGAGAAGTTCAAGGGCATGCCGGTGACCGTGGTGAACTACCTGGAAGGCACCCGCTTCACCCCGGCCAAGCAGGCCCAGCAGCAGTCGCCCTACCAGAACCTGCTCAAGCCCAAGGCCGGCGGCGTGGCCTTCGTGCTGGCCGCCCTGGGCGAGCAGCTGGACGCCATGCTCGACGTCACCGTGGTCTACCCCAAGGGGCCCAAGCCGGGCTTCTGGGACCTGCTCAGCGGCAGGGTGCCGCGGGTGATCGTCGACATCCGCACCCACGGCATCGACCCCGCGCTGTGGCAGGGCGACTACGAGAACGACGCGGAATTCCGCCAGTACGTGCAGGCCTGGGTGTCGCGCCTGTGGGAAGAGAAGGACGCGCGCATCGACGCGCTGCGCGCCGAGTTCTGAACTAGATCGCCTTGCCCGCCACCGTGGTGGCTGGCGTGGAAGGTAGCGGGGCGCTCTCCCAGAGTTTGCCGAGGGTGCCCAGCAACTGGCTGTTCAGGCCCTGCTTGACCAGGTAATCGAGCATCACGCTGGCGAACCGGTCGACCATGCCTTCGCTCATACCCAGCACGTTGAACACCTGGTCGACGTCCTGCAGGTTCTGGATGCCGCCGAGCAACTGCCCGGCGCCGCCCAGCAGGGCGCCGATGCCGCCGCCGAGGTTGCCCGAGGACAGCTGGTCCAGCCCCGGCAGGCTCTTCTGCAACTGCGTGCCCTGGCTGTCGTCGAGGCGGTTCATGGCCAGGCCGATCAAGGCGCCGGCGCCACCGATGGCCTGCTCGTCGCTGATGTTCAGGCGCTGGCCGAGGGTCTCCACCAGGCCGTTGGCGGCCGTCGCCGCGGCACCGGACTCGGCGCTGGGGATTTCCTCGAAGGTCTCGGCGGCGGCCGGGAAGGCCGCCAGCCAGGCGCAGGCGGCGAGGATGGGAAGGGCTCGGGCGATCATCGGAGGCTCCGCGGCAGGCAGGTCCCGCCTCGGCATGGGCGGTCACTGGCTTCGACTGATGGCCATGCCCTTCGTTCCGAACGCTCCGTCAGGTTTAACCGTAGGATGGCGTTGAGCGAAGCGATACCCAGCAGGCTCCGGCCTCGCCGTCGGAATCGCGGATAAGATCCGCTCCTACAGTCCCAGGAAATCCCCGTAGGATGGGTTGAGCGAAGCGATCACCATGGCCCGATGGGTTTCGCAAGCTCAACCCATCCTACGAAAAGCACCTCGATGCAGGCAGTTGCTCCTACAGGGATATACCCAGCGTCAGCCGCCCACGCCCCACAGGCTACCCAGGCTGCCCAGCAGGTTGCTGCTCACGCCCTGCTTGCCGAAGTAGTCCAGCAGCACGCCGGCGAACTTGCCGGTCATGCCCTGGTCCATGCCCAGGGTGCTGAAGGCGCTGTTCACGTCGCCCATGCTGTCGACGTTGCCCAGCAGGCCCTTGGCGCCGGCGCCGCCGAGGTTGCCCAGGCTGCCGCCGAGGCCGCCCAGGGCGTTGGCGCCGCTGAGCTTGTTCAGGCCCGGCACGGCCTTCACCAGTTGGGTGTAGTCGGTGCCGCTGAGTTTGTTCTTGGCCAGGCCGAGCAGCGCGCCGGTGCCGCCGATGGCTTGCTCGTCGCTGACGCCCAGTTGCCCGGTGAGGGCACCGAGCAGGCCGCTGGTCTGCGGGGTGGAAGCCACCTGGCCCGGGTTGCCGCCCTCGGCCACGCCGGACACCGCCTTGGCGGCGTCCCCCAGGTTGAAGGCGAAGGCGGAACTGGCGGCGAGCAGCGCCGCGGCGGCGCAGGTGACACGGAATCTGACGGTCATCGACATCTCCTGATGCAGTGGCGTCCCGCGCCGAAGGTGCGCGGGACGCAGATTGGACTGGCGGCGGGTGCCATTGTTCCGCCACCTCGGCGCGAACTTGCGGCGCCTGCGCCCGGGTCGCGGCGAATGCCTGCCGATCCCCTCGAAAGCCCCTTCAGGTCCAGCACAGGCGCACCGCCGCGCCAGCGCAACGGCTCTGGCGCGCCCCTCGCGCAGCACCGCCCTCCCCGCCTATGCTTGCCGGAGCCGAACAAGGACCCATCATGAGCGAGCCCTTCATCCTCACCCCGCGCATCGCCCGCATCCTTCCCTGGCTGGTGGCCGTCGCCTTCTTCATGCAGGCGCTGGACGGCACCATCCTCAACACCGCGCTGCCGAGCATGGCCCGTTCGCTGAACGAAGACCCGCTGCGCATGCAGGCGGTGGTCATCTCGTACCTGCTCACGGTGGCGCTGCTGATCCCCGCCTCCGGCTGGATCGCCGACCGCTTCGGCACGCGCCGGGTATTCATCTTCGCGATCTTCCTGTTCAGCCTCGGCTCGCTGTTCTGCGCGCTCTCGCCGAGCCTCGGGGTGCTGGTCGTCGCCCGCGTGGTGCAGGGCCTGGGCGGCGCGCTGATGATGCCGGTGGGGCGCCTGGTGATCCTGCGCGTGTACCCCCGCAGCGACCTGGTGCGGGTGCTCAGCTTCGTCACCATCCCCGGCCTGCTCGGCCCGCTGACCGGCCCGACCCTCGGCGGCTGGCTGGTGGAGTACGCCAGCTGGCACTGGATCTTCCTCATCAACATCCCGGTCGGCCTGCTCGGCATCGTCTTCGCCATCCGCCTCATGCCCGACCTGCGCGGCGCCGCGGTCAGCCGCTTCGACGGCCCCGGCTTCCTGCTCTTCGGCGGCGCCATGGTGCTGATCACCATCGCCCTGGAAGGCCTGGGCGAGCTGCACATGCCCCACGTGCGGGTGGTCATGCTGCTGATCGGCGGCCTGGTGCTGCTGGCCGCCTACTGGCTGCGCGCCCTCAACGTCGAGGCGCCGCTGTTCCCGCCCAGCCTGTTCAAGACGCGCACCTTCGCCGTCGGCGTGCTCGGCAACCTGTTCGCCCGCCTGGGCAGCGGCGCCCTGCCCTTCCTCACGCCGCTGCTGCTACAGGTGGGCCTGGGCTTCGCGCCGGCCAAGGCGGGCATGACCATGATCCCCCTGGCGGCCATGGCCATGGTGGTCAAGCCGCTGGCCAAGGGCATCCTCGACCTGTTCGGCTACCGCCGCCTGCTGGTGGGCAACACCCTGCTGCTGGGCTCGCTGATCGCCGGCCTGGGCCTGGTCGACCAGGACACGCCCTACCTCTGGCTGCTGATCCACCTGGGCCTGCTGGGCGGGGTCAACTCGCTGCAGTTCACGGCGATGAACACCCTGACGCTGATCGACCTGCGCGACGACAACGCCAGCGCCGGCAACAGCCTGCTGTCGGTGGTGATGCAGCTGTCCATCGGCCTTGGCGTGGCCTGCGCGGCGGCGCTGCTGGGCGGCTTCAAGAGCGACGTGGAGGTCAACGCCGGCGACGTGCTGGGCGCCTTCCACGCCACCTATCTGAGCGTCGGGCTGATGTCGATGGCGGCGGCGGCGATCTTCTTCCAGCTGGCCCGCGACGACGGCCGCTCGGCCCAGGCGCCGCGGCGCCTGGAGCCCGACGACGGGCACTGACTCAGGGCTTGCAGGTGGGCGGCGTGGTCAGCGTCTTCGACACGTCCACGGCGCCCAGGTGCTCCAGGCTGCGGCGGCCCAGCAGCACCGGGTAGTCGCTGCCCTCGCGGTCGGCCAGGGCGAACTGCTCGCGGTAGACCTTGTCGCCCAGGCACAGGTCCATGCTCACCACCGGGCGATGCTCGATGCCGTTGGCGCCGCGAACCTTGAGGGTGCGCTCGACGGGCCGCTCGAAGGGCAGGCGCTGCACCTGGCCGGTCGCCGCGTCCTTGACCAGGATGTCGTACTGCACCCAGCGCTGCTCGTTCTTGCGGATCTTCACCAGGTTGCGCGCGTCCATCACCGAGGTCTGCACGCCGGTGTCCAGGCGCACCTTGAGCAGGGCGTTCTCCGGCATCAGCCTGGCCTGCTCGACCCAACCCCAGGTGGCCGGCTGCGCGGCGAACAGCGAGGGGCAGATGAAGGCCAGCAACAGGCCGGCGAGGCGCGGTTTCATGGATCGGGCTCCGGAGTCGGGGGCAATGGCAGTACAGATGGCCTACGCCAATCAGGCAACAAAAAACCCCGGATGTTTCCATCCGGGGTTTTCGGCGACGCCAGGGAATCTTAGTTGATTACCTGAACGCGCTCGGCTTGCATGCCTTTCTGGCCTTGCACGACTTCGAAGCTGACCTTCTGGCCTTCGGCCAGGGTCTTGAAGCCGTGGCCTTCGATGGCGCGGAAGTGAACGAAGACGTCCGGGCCGCTCTCAGGGGTGATGAAGCCGTAGCCTTTGGTCTCGTTGAACCATTTGACAGTGCCGTTCTGACGATTCGACATGGTGTTCTCCTTGGAACGTAGATGTAGAAATAGCCACAAAAGAGTGGCAGGAACTGAGTTGCAAGGAGTTACAAGGAGTCGAGCAGGACGGGGTGGAATAACCGACCGCATCAGGTCACGATCGACGGCGACCCATGCAAACACAGTGGAGGCACTCTACGACAAAAACCTGCGGAAAGCGAATCTGTATAAACATACACTATACGACCGTCCGTCCGTTTCGGACGGGTGTTGACCAACGCCAGTGGATTCGCGGGTTTTACCCGTTTCTCCAGGGCTCTGCGGCGCCCCTCCTGCTACACTGCGCGCCCACACGCCTGTCGGGTTTTTTCTTCGTGACCTCCACCGCCTTCTCCAGCCTGCCCCTCTCCGCCGACCTGCTCGCCAACCTCGAAGCCCTCGGTTACAAAGAGATGACGCCGATCCAGGCCGCCAGCCTGCCGGTCATCCTCAAGGGCCGCGACCTGATCGCCCAGGCCAAGACCGGCAGCGGCAAGACCGCGGCCTTCGGCATCGGCCTGCTCAGCCCGCTGAACCCGCGCTACTTCGGCTGCCAGGCGCTGGTGCTGTGTCCGACCCGCGAGCTGGCCGACCAGGTGGCCAAGGAGATCCGCCGCCTGGCCCGCGCCGCCGACAACATCAAGGTGCTGACCCTCTGCGGCGGCGTGCCCTTCGGCCCGCAGATCGGCTCGCTGGAGCACGGCGCCCACGTGGTGGTCGGCACCCCGGGGCGGGTGCAGGAGCACCTGCGCCGCGGCTCCCTGGTGCTCGACGGGCTGAACACCCTGGTGCTGGACGAAGCCGACCGCATGCTCGACATGGGCTTCTACGACAGCATCGCCGACATCATCGGCCAGCTCCCGGCGCGCCGGCAGAGCCTGCTGTTCTCGGCCACCTACCCGGCCGGCATCGAGCAACTGGCGGCGAAGTTCCTGCGCCAGCCCGAGCGCGTGGAAGTGGAAGCGCTGCACGACGACAGCCAGATCGAACAGCACTTCTACGAAATCGAGCCGCGCCAGCGCATGGACGCCGTGGTGCGCCTGCTGCAGCACTTCCGCCCGCAGTCCGCCGTAGCCTTCTGCCACACCCGCCAGCAGTGCGTGGAGCTGGCCCAGGCGCTGGACGCGCAGAAGATTTCCGCCCTGGCCCTGCACGGCGACCTGGAGCAGCGCGAGCGCGACCAGGTGCTGGCGATGTTCGCCAACCGCAGCTGCAGCGTGCTGGTGGCCACCGACGTTGCCGCCCGCGGGCTGGACATCGAGGGCCTGGAGGCGGTGATCAACGTCGAGCTGAGCCGCGACGCCCAGGTCCATGTGCACCGCATCGGCCGCAGCGGCCGCGCCGGCGAGAAGGGCCTGGCGCTGTCCCTGGTGGCCCCGGCCGAAGCCTCCCGCGCCCAGGCCATCGAAGACCTGCAAGGCAAGCCGCTGAACTGGGAGCGCATCGACTTCCTGCGCGCCAACCCGGCGCCGCTGCTGCCGCCGATGACCACCCTGAACATCGCCGGCGGGCGCAAGGACAAGCTGCGCCCAGGCGACATCCTCGGCGCCCTCACCGGCGACGCCGGCCTGCCCGGCAGCGCGGTGGGCAAGATCGCCATCTTCGACTTCCAGGCCTACGTGGCGGTGCAGCGCGACCAGGCCAAGGCGGCGCTCAAGCGCCTGCAGGAAGGCAGGATCAAGGGGCGTTCGTTCAAGGTGCGCATCCTCTGACGCGCAAGGGAATTCCGTGCGTAGGGCGTATAACCGCTCGCGGTTATACGCCGCCACACCGGCCCCACGGCCCGCTCCGAGGTCGAACCGGGCAAGCTTTGCGATCTAGGCCAGGCGGCGGATAACGTTGAACGTTATTCGCCCTACGGGGGACGCTTGGTGGTCATCCCGAAGAGCCCCTCTCCCCAGCCCTCTCCCTGAAGGGAGAGGGGGCTTGTCCGTGCCGAGAGGAAGCTTGGTTTCAGCCGGCAGCCTATGTGCTAGCCGGCTAACGCCGAGATACCCAAGCACTCCGAACGGTCCCCTCTCCCTTCAGGGAGAGGGTTAGGGAGAGGGCGCTCTTCAGGGCAAGCACCTTTCGCAAGCAAGCTCGCTCCCACGAAAAGCATCCCCCGCAACCAATAGCCGCGCGCCAGGCGATCCGCTAGTCTCAGCGCAGAGACACCTCGGAAGTCCCCGACGCGCATGCTTTCCTCCCCCTTGTTCGAGACCCTGCGGCGCCTGTGGGCGCTGGACAAGTTCGCCTACAGCCTGCGGGTGTTCATCGCCCTGGCCGGGGCCATGGCCGCCTGCCTGCTGCTGGGCCGCACCGAGCTGGTGATCCCGCTGTTCCTGGGCATCATCGCCAGCGCCCTGGCCGAGACCGACGACCACTGGCTGGGCCGCCTGAAGGCTTTGCTGGTGACCCTGGTGTGCTTCCTCATCGCCGCGCTGGCGGTGGAACTGCTGTTCCCCTACCCCTGGCTGTTCGTCGCCGGCCTGGCCCTGTCGGCGTTCGGCATGACGCTGCTGGGCGCGCTGGGCGAGCGCTATGCGGCCATCGCCTCGGCCACGCTGATCCTGTCCATCTACACCATGATCGGCGTCGACCAGCGCGGCGGCGCCCCCGGCGACCTGTGGCAGGAGCCGCTGCTGCTGGTGGCCGGCGCGGCCTGGTACGGCGTGCTCTCGGTGCTGTGGAACGCGCTCTTCGCCAACCAGCCGGTGCAGCAGGTGCTGGCCCGCGCCTACTTCGAGCTGGGCGAGTACCTGAAGATCAAGTCGACGCTGTTCGAACCGCTGCGCCAGCTCGACGTCGAGGACCGGCGCCTGGCCCTGGCGCGGCAGAACGGCAGGCTGGTGGTGACGCTCAACCAGGCCAAGGAAACCATCCTCAGCCGCCTCAGCCATGGCCGCCCGGGGGCCAAGCTGAGCCGCTACCTGAAGCTGTACTTCATCGCCCAGGACGTCCACGAGCGCGCCAGTTCCTCGCACTACCCCTACAACCGCCTGGCCGAGGCCTTCTTCCACAGCGACGTGCTGTTCCGCTGCCAGCGCCTGCTCAACCAGCAGGGCAAGGCCTGCCAGGCGCTGTCGCGGGCCATCCGCCTGCGCCAGCGCTTCGACTACAACGACAGCGAGCAGGCCCTGGCCGACCTCCAGGCCTCGCTGGAATACCTGCGCCAGCAGGGCAACCCGGCCTGGCGCGCGCTGCTGCGCTCCCTCGGCGCCCTGGCCGGCAACCTCGCCACCCTGGACCAGAAGCTCAGCGGCGCGAGCAACCCCGACGCCCTCGCCGAGGAACAGGACAGCGCCCTGCTGGACCGCTCGCCGCGCTCGCTGCGCGATGCCTTCGAGCGCATCCGCCAGCAGCTCACGCCCACCTCGCTGCTGTTCCGCCATGCCCTGCGCCTGGGCCTGACGCTGACCGCCGGCTACGGCGTGCTGCACTTGATCCACCCGACCCAGGGCTACTGGATCCTGCTGACCACGGTGTTCGTCTGCCAGCCCAACTACGGCGCCACGCGCATCCGCCTGGTGCAGCGCATCCTCGGCACCCTCGTCGGCCTGGTGGCCGGCTGGGCGCTGATCGACCTGTTCCCCAACCCGCTGGTGCAGTCGCTGCTGGCGGTGGTCGCCGGGGTGGCCTTCTTCGCCACCCGCAGCACCCGCTACACCCTGGCCACCGCGGCCATCACCCTGCTGGTGCTGCTGTGCTTCAACCAGGTGGGCAACGGCTACGGGCTGATCCTGCCGCGCCTGTTCGACACCCTGCTCGGTGCCTTCATCGCCGGCCTGGCGGTGTTCCTCATCCTCCCCGACTGGCAGGGCCGGCGCCTGCACAGCCTGGTCGGCGGCACCCTGGCCTGCAACGCCCGCTACCTGCGCGAGATCATGCAGCAGTACGCCAGCGGCAAGCGCGACGACCTCATCTACCGCACCGCCCGGCGCAACGCCCACAACGCCGACGCGACGCTCTCCACCACGCTGTCGAACATGCTTCTGGAGCCCGGCCACTTCCGCAAGGACGCCGAGCTGGGCTTCCGCTTCCTGGTGCTTTCGCACACCCTGCTCAGCTACCTCTCGGCCCTGGGCGCGCACCGCGACCGCCTGCCGGAGTCGCCGGCCAACGCGCTGATCGGCGAAGCCGCCGAGCAGCTCACCGCCAGCCTCGACGACATCGCCGCCAGCCTCGCCCAGCGCAAGCCGGTGGCCATCCACAGCGATACCGAGGAAGACCTGGCCAAGCGCCTGGAACAGGTGCCGGAGGAGCTGGAAGACCCGCAGCGCCTGGTGCAGACCCAGCTGGCGCTGATCTGCCGCGAGCTGGCGCCGCTGCGCAGCCTGGCCGCGCACCTGCTGAAGAAGGAGATCGGCGCCGAGCAGGAAGCCGCCGCCTGAGCCCGGCTCAGGGCCCGCGCAGGTCCATGAAGGCGTCGTAGCTGCCGTCCTCGCGCATCAGCCGCAGTTCGCGGTTGAAGTCTTCGATTATCTGCGCGTGGCGCGGGTTGGCGCGGCTGACCAGGATGTACAGCGGGTTCTCCGACAGCGGCTGGGGCAGGAACTCCAGCTTGTGGCGCTCGTCCTTCAGGTCGTGTTCGAGGATGTAGCGGGCGGTCCACTCGTCTTCCAATGTCAGCTCGACGCGGCCGGCGACCACCATCATCGCGGCGTTGGGGAAGGACAGCACCGGCACCTTGTGCAGCCGGCGGTCCTCATTGAACTCGGGGGTGTAGCTGTAGCCGCGGACCACGGCGATGCGGAACGGGTAGAGGTCGGCCAGGCGCTCGAAGACGATGGGCGAGCCCTTGCGCTTGAGGAAGCGCAGGCGGTTCACCAGGTAGGGCTCGGAATACTGCCCGAAGGTCTCGCGCTCGGCGCTGTACCAGGAATCCACCAGCACGTCGTACTCGCCGTTGCGTACCCCGTGCAGAGCGCGAGGCCAGGGCACCTCGGCGTAGTGGATGGCGTAGCCGGCGCGGGTCAGCGCGGTGCTGACGAAATGCACCGCCAGGCCGCGGCCGGGCATCTGCGCGTCGGCATAGGGCGGCCAGCGGTCGGCGACCAGGTTCAGCGGCTCCTCGGCCTGGGCGCAGAACGGCAGGGCCAGGGCGATCAGCAGGGCACGCAGCAGCATGGCTCTCCTTGCTCGAGGCCCGCGCCCCGCTACCGGCAAGCGGGCGGACTCAGAAAAGCATCGCCGCGCGCAGGCTCATTCCCCCACCGGCTTCGGGCAGAACACCGAAGGAATAGGCGCTGTCTGGCGATCCCTCAAGGAACAGATTGTAGGTGAAGTTGGCGGCGAGGTTGCCCACCGCCATGCCCACCAAAGTGTCGGTGGGGTAGTGCTTGGAGCCTTCCACCCGCGCCAGCGCGGTCAGCCCGTCCACCGTGTAGAGCCCGGCCTTGGCGGTGAAGCGCAGGGTCGGGTCCATGTCGATGTAGTCCAGGTTGCGCCGGGTGAAGCTGTTGTGCACGGCGGTCACCGCCGTGTGCTTGGAGGGGAAGGAGTCGTCGGGGATGCCGTCGGGGCGGTCGCGCCCGGACACCTCCTTCCACTCCTCCACCAGGCCGGTCACCGCGTAGCGGTCGGTGGCCAGCAGCGCCAGGTTGCGCCCGCGCCAGGCCCACTTCTCCTCGCCCTCGCTGCCCCTGGGCGCGGCCACCAGGCCGGTGACCACGCTCAGCGCGGTGCTGGCGTTGAGCATGTGGTCGGCGGCGGAGTTGGCGTCGCCGCCGAACAGCCATTCGTGGTTGGCCGCGGACTTCTGCCACTTGTGGTCCCAGTTGCCGGCGGCGATCACCGCCGCGCCAGCCACCGGCGCCCAAGTGCCGGGGTCGAGCACGGCGCGCTGGGCGGAGTCGCCGACGCGCGACCAGCTCATCTGCGGGGAGCCGGCGCAGCCGGCGAAAAGGGCGGATGACACTAGGGTCAGGGCCGCCAGGTTGCGGTAGCTCATGGTTTCCCCCGTAGTCCGTCCGCAAGGGGACGGTAAGGAATTTTCAGAAAACCTACAGGGTAGACGCCTCAGCCCCATCCGACCTGCCGTCAGTCACTTCTTAGTCTGTCCATTTGTTTCGAGCAGCCCCTTGAGCAGGTCGATGGGCATGGGGAAGACGATGGTGGAGTTCTTGTCGCCGGCGATGCTGCCCAGCGTCTGCATGTAGCGCAGCTGCATGGCGCCGGGCTCGCGGGAGAGCATCTGCGCGGCCTGCATCAGCTTCTCCGAGGCCTGCAGCTCGCCCTCGGCGTGGATCACCTTGGCCCGCCGCTCGCGCTCGGCCTCGGCCTGGCGGGCAATGGCGCGGACCATGGACTCGTTGAGGTCGACGTGCTTGATCTCGACGTTGGCCACCTTGATGCCCCAGGCGTCGGTCTGCGCGTCCAGCACCTTCTGGATGTCCAGGTTCAGGCGCTCGCGCTCGGCCAGCATCTCGTCCAGCTCGTGCTTGCCGAGCACCGCGCGCAGCGTGGTCTGGGCCAGCTGGCTGGTGGCGGCGAGGAAGTTCTCCACCTGGATGATGGCCTTCTGCGGGTCGAGCACGCGGAAGTACACCACCGCGTTGACCTTCACCGAGACGTTGTCGCGGGAGATCACGTCCTGCGGCGGCACGTCGAGCACCACGGTACGCAGGTCGACGCGGACCATCTGCTGCACCACCGGGATCACCAGCACCAGCCCCGGTCCCTTGACCTTCCAGAAGCGGCCGAGCTGGAACACCACCCCGCGTTCGTATTCGCGCAGGATGCGCAGGGCGCTGGCCACCAGCATCAGCAGCAGGACCAGCGCCACCAGCAGTCCGAAGGGAATACCCATCAGTCACCTCCCGATTCGTCATCGGCCGCCACCTCCAGGCGCAGGCCGTCGCGCGCCAGCACCTTGACCCGCTGGCCGGCGCGCAAGGTCCGGGCGCAGCGGACCTGCCACTGTTCGCCCTGCAGTTGTACCCAGCCGGCGTGGGCATCCCCGTCGGCCACCGCGTCCACGGTCGCCAGGCTGCCCACCAGGCCGGCCGCGCCGCTGACCACCTGGCGCTGCCGGCTCTTCATGGCCACGCCCAGCACCCCGGCGATGAACAGCGCGCTGACCGTGGCCACGCCGACGATCAGCCCCAGGGGAATGCCGAAGCCCGGCGCGTCGGTGTCCAGCAGGATCAGCCCACCGATCACGAAGGCGGCGATGCCGCCGATGCCCAGGCTGCCGTAGCTGGGCACGAAGGCCTCGGCGGCCATGAAGGCCAGGCCGAGGACGATCAGCGCCACCCCCGCGTAGTTCACCGGCAGCAGCTGCATGGCGTAGAGCCCGAGCAGCAGGCAGATGCCGCCGAGCACGCCGGGCAGCGCCAGGCCGGGGTTGGCGAATTCGAAGATCAGCCCGTACACGCCGATCATCAGCAACAGCAGCGCCACGCTGGGGTCGGTGATCACCGCCAGCAGGCGGGTGCGCCAGTCGGCCTGGTGCTCGACCCAGGCGAGGCCGGCGCTGTGGATGCTCAGCGCCTGCCCCGCCACCTGCACCTTGCGCCCGTCGATGGCGCGCAGCAACTGGTCGAGGTCGCCGGCCTGCAGGTCGACGACCTTCTGCTTCACGGCTTCCTCGGCGGACAGGCTGACCGCTTCGCGCACCGCGCGCTCGGCCCATTCGGCATTGCGCCCGCGCAGCTGCGCCAGGCCACGGATGTATGCCGCCGCGTCGTTGACCTGCTTGCGCTTGAGGGTGTCCTCCTCGCTGACGGCTGGCTTGCCGTCCTTGCCCTGGGGCTTTTCCGGGGCGCCGGGCGCGCCGATCTGCACCGGGGTGGCGGCGCCCAGGTTGGTCCCCGGGGCCATGGCAGCCAGGTGGCAGGCATAGAGGATGTAGGTGCCGGCGCTGGCCGCCCGCGCGCCGCTGGGGGCGACGTAGCCGACCACGGGGATGGGGCTGGTGAGGATCGCCTTGACGATGTCGCGCATGGCGCTGTCCAGCCCGCCGGGGGTGTCCATGCGCAGCACCACTAGAGGCGCGCCCTCGTCCACGGCGCGTTGCAGGCCGCGCACCACGTAGTCGGAAGTCGCCGGGCCGATGGCTCCGTCCACCGTCAGCACCACCGCCGGCGGGGCCGCCAGCGCCCCGGCCGCGAACAGCAGCAGGAGCAAAGCGCAGCGGCGAAACAGCGTGAGCATGGCACGCCTCCCCGGCCAGGACCGAAGCGGCGCCGCGGGCGAATGAAGGGGCGGCGCCTTTCTACAGCATAGTCCCCTGCCCCGGGATGCCCGTGACAGGCTGTTGCAGGGTGTTTAGAGGCCGCGCCCAGCGTCCGGGTGGGCACGGCTTTTCGTAGGAGCGAGCTTGCTCGCGAATGGAGCTCCCGGTGGCGGTGGTGTTTCGGGTTGGCTCCGCATCCCTCACCCCAGCCCTCTCCCAGAGGGAGAGGGGGCTAGTCCGTGCCGAGAGAAGGCTTGGTTTCAGCCGGTAGTCCCTGTGCTCGCCGGCCAACGCCGAAGCATCAGCGCACTCCGAACGGTCCCCTCTCCCTTCAGGGCGGGGCGCGCAGCCGAGGGTTAGGGAGAGGGAGCGGAGCCAAGCCAAGGCAGCGGAATCACCGGGGGCCCCCCCTTCGCGAGCAAGCTCGCTCCTACAAAGCCCCAGAAACGAAAACGCCGTTCCCCCCTCACGGAAGAAACGGCGCTTTCACCTTCGGCCTCAAGCCGAAGAGAGCGGCCCGGTCAGCCCTTGAACACGTCTTCCACCGACTGCAGCGGATAGTGCTTCGGATACGGCAGGGTAGCCACGCCGCTCTCGATGGCGGCCTTGGCCACAGCATCGGAGACCACGGTGATCAGACGCTTGTCCATGGGTTTCGGGATGATGTACTCGCGGCCGAACTCCAGGGACGACACGCCGTAGGCCTCGCACACGTCCTTGGGCACCGGCTCCTTGGCCAGGTCGCGCAGGGCCAGGGCGGCGGCGATCTTCATCTCTTCGTTGATGCGGGTGGCGCGCACATCCAGGGCACCGCGGAAGATGAAGGGGAAGCCCAGCACGTTGTTCACCTGGTTCGGGTAGTCCGAACGGCCGGTGGCCATGATCACGTCGTTGCGGGTGGCGTGGGCCAGTTCCGGCTTGATCTCCGGGTCCGGGTTGGAGCAGGCGAAGACGATCGGGTTCGGCGCCATGCGCTTGAGGCCTTCGGCGCTGAGCAGGTTGGCGCCGGACAGGCCGACGAACACGTCGGCGCCGTCGAGGGCATCGTCCAGGGTGCGCTTGTCGGTCTCGGTGGCGAACACCGCCTTGTACTGGTTCAGGTCGGTGCGGCCGGCGTGGATCACGCCCTGGCGGTCGATCATGTAGATGTTCTCGACCTTGGCGCCCATGCTCACCAGCAGCTTCATGCAGGAGATGGCGGCGGCGCCGGCGCCCAGGCAGACGATCTTCGCGCTTTCCAGGTTCTTGCCGGCGATTTCCAGGGCGTTGAGCATGCCGGCGGCGGTGACGATGGCGGTGCCGTGCTGGTCATCGTGGAACACCGGGATGTCGCACTGCTCGATCAGCGCGCGCTCGATCTCGAAGCACTCCGGCGCCTTGATGTCTTCCAGGTTGATGCCGCCGAAGGTGATGGAGATGCGCTTGACGGTGTCGATGAAGGCCTGCGGGCTCTCGGCGTCGACCTCGATGTCGAACACGTCGATGCCGGCGAAACGCTTGAACAGCACGCCCTTGCCTTCCATGACCGGCTTGGAGGCCAGCGGGCCGAGGTTGCCCAGGCCGAGGATGGCGGTGCCGTCGGAGATCACCGCGACCAGGTTGCCCTTGCCGGTGTACCTGTAGGCCAGCTCGGCGTCACGGGCGATCTCGCGGACCGGCTCGGCCACGCCCGGGCTGTAGGCCAGCGACAGGTCGCGGGCAGTGACGGTGGGCTTGGTCAGCTCGACGCTGAGTTTCCCGGGGCGGGGTTGCGCGTGATATTCGAGGGCAGCGGTCTTGAGATCAGACATTTTTGGCACTTCCGCTTTATTGCTTGTTGGACAGACGGGCGACCGAGCATACGCGGGAAGAAAGCGCCTGCCAAGATAGCTTCAGGGCTGCGGTGTCAATGCTGCTAACGCACGATTTTCAACCATTCCCCGGGTTTTGGCTGACCAGTTGGATACAAATCGTTGAGCAATCGTATACGAGAAATCGCGTCAGATTCCGGCTCGTTTCCGCCCTTTGCCAGCTGTTCCAGGCTTTGCCCGGCCTTCGCCTGGACCAGTTGCAGGCGCCGCGGCTCGGCCAGCTTCCGTTCGTCGGCGCGCAGCGGGCGGAAACTGCGGATCACCGAGAGGAACTCGGCGTCGCGGCTTTCCAGCGAGGCGCGGCCTTTGACCACACCCACGAACAGGTAGGCGCCCTGGTCCTTGTAGATCACCGCCACGCGCCGCGCGGGCGAACCGGGGATCACCGCGGCGGCGCCCTTCAGGCCGGCCTGGTTCAGTTCCTGCTCGTCGGCCAGGCGGCCGCCGGCGCCCTTGCGCAGGTATTCCAGCGGGCTCAGCTGGCCGTCGCGCGGCACCAGCTTCATGCCGATGTAGGCCTGCTGGTCCTCGGGGTAGCCGATCAGCGCGGTGGGCTGGTTGAGCATGCCCCAGCCCCTGGGATAGCTGAGGGTGAAGCCCAGCTCGCCGTGGTAGAAGCTTTGCCCGCGGCGGATGCCGGACTTGGCGGAATCGCCGAAGGGCATGCCGTCGATGGCCTTCAGGTAGCGGTCGCGGCCGACCTCCTGCTGGCCGCCGGCCAGGGCCTGGGCCGGGCCCAGCACCTCCTGCAGGCGCCGGTCGTTGTCCGGGTGGGTGTCGAACAGCCCGTGGTAGCCCACCGGCTGCACCGCCTCGCCCTTGGCCTGGGCGACCTGGCGGGCGTAGTCCTCCTGGTTCTTCAGCACCCGCACCACCTGGATCATCGCCTTGGGGTCGTAGCCGGCGCGGGCCAGGTACTTGGCGCCCAGGCCGTCGGCCTGCAGCTCCATGTCGCGGCCGTAGCCGCGCACCACGGCGGTGCCGAGGACGTTGGTGAGGTCGCCGGCGGCGCTGACCCCGGTGCCGATGGCCACGGCCGCGCCGAGCACGTTCCAGGCGCTGGCCTGGCTCTGCTGGCGCACGCTGTGGCGGGCGGTGACGTGGCCGATCTCGTGGCCCAGCACCGCGGCCAGCTCGGCTTCGGAATTGAGGTAGGCCATCAGCCCGCGGTGGATATAGATGTAGCCGCCGGGCAGGGCGAAGGCGTTGATATCGGGGCTGTCGACCACGGTGAAGCGGTACTGCAGGGTGGGCCGGTCGCCGACCCGGGCGACGCGCTCGCCCACCTGTTGGACGTAGGCCTGGAGCTTCTCGTCGGCATAGCGCGGGTACTGCTTGGCCGCCTCCTGGCTGGCCTGGCGGCCGAGGGCCAGCTCGTCCTGCTCGCTCATGGTGACGAAGTCGGTCTCGCCGGTGGCGGGGTTGACCGCGCAGCCGCCCAGCACGCCGCTCAGGGCGAACAGGCAGGTGAGCAACAGCATCCTTGTCTTGGTCATGGCAGCAGCTCCAGCATGGCCGGGTCGGTGATGGGCAGCATCCAGCGTGCCTGCCCCGGTTTCACGGCGCCGCGCGCGGCGCGGTCGATCACCCAGCCGCGCGCTTCCAGGGTGCGCCCGGGCAACGCTTCCAGCGTGCGCTTATCGAACGCTTTCAACAGCTTAGGCTCGATCCGCAGGACCAGCGAACCGTCCATCTCCAGCCACAGGCCACCGCGGTTGCGCTGCACCTGGGCGACGCGCCCGCGGACGATGACGAAGCCGCTCTGGCGCAGGGTTTGCGCGTCCCGCACCGGCGGGCGTTTCCACAGGCCGCGGCCGGCCTTGCGCGCCTCGCGCTCGGCGGCCTGCTGGCAGGCGGTCAACTCGGTGTTGGGCGCCACCGCCACCAGGTAGCCCAGCCCCTCGGCCAGCAGTTGCGCCTCGATGTTGCGCCCCTGGCGGTCGTACAGGTGGGCCAGGGTGCGACCGTAATGGTCCTTGCCCTGGCGTCCGAGCTGCAACCCTAATTCGCCGTCGTTGGCCGCCACCAGCGCCTGCAGGCGTTGCCGCGCGGCCTCGGCGAAGGGCTCGGTGCTGCGCCCGCCGTGGGCCAGCTCCGGGGCGTTGACGCCGATCAGGCGCACGTTGCGGCCATCGGCCAGCTTCAGGGTGTCGCCATCCAGCACCCGCGCCACGCGCACCGTGCCGGCGTCGCTGGGCGCCGGGCAGGACGCCGCCAGGGCCGGTGCGCCCAGGCAAATCGCGAGCACAAAAAAGGCGCCCCGCAGGGGCGCCTTTTTCAGCAGATCGGGAAAGGCCATCGGGGCTTTTCCGGAAATCGCTCTTACTTCTTGCCGCCGAACATGGCGAAGCGCTGGTTGAAGCGATCGATACGGCCGCCGGTGTCCACGACTTTCTGCTTGCCGGTGTAGAACGGGTGGCATTCGGAGCAGACGTCCAGGTGGATGCCTTTGCACAGGGTCGAACGGGTCTTGATCACGTTGCCGCAGCTGCAGGTGGCTTCGATTTCTTCGTACGCGGGATGGATTTCCGGTTTCATGATGTCTTCCTCTGGTTGGTGTGCCGCCACCCAGTCTCTGGCAGAAGCCGAGCCACGGCCTTCGAGGACCGCGGGCGGGATCTTTTACCGGGCACCGCACGCAAATTAAGGGCGTGGATCATACCAGAGACTTTGTCCAGCGCAAGTCGGGGCGCCGACCGACCGTCGCCGCGGCCCGTGCTAAGATCGCCGCCTCACCACGCCCCGGAAAGCCCACAGCGTGCCCCGACCCAGCATCCTGCGCCTCGCCCTGCCCTCGCCGCTGCGCCGCCTGTTCGACTACCTGCCGCCGCGCGGGCTCGACCCCGGCCGCCTGCAGCCCGGCGTGCGCCTGCGCGTGCCCTTCGGCCGCCGCGAGATCGTCGGCGTGTTGGTGGAACTGGCGGACAGCTCGCAAGTGCCCGAGGACAAGCTGCGCCCGGCGCTGGCCGTGCTCGACCGCGAGCCGCCGCTGCCGGCGCACCTGCTGGAGCTGTGCCGCTGGACCGCGCAGTACTACCAGCACAGCCTCGGCGACACCCTGTCCTGGGCGCTGCCCAACCTGCTGCGCCAGGGCGAGCCGGCCGAGGCGCGGGTGCAGCGCTTCTGGCTCGCCGTCCCCGGCGCGCGCCTGGACGATCCGCGCCTGGCCCGCGCACCGCGCCAGCGCCAGGCCCTGCAGACGCTGCAGCAGCATCCCCACGGCGTGCTCCACGAGCTGCTGAGCCAGTTGGGCATCAACAAGGACAGCCTCGACCTGCTGGTGGAAAAGGGCCTGGCCACGCTGGAGAGCCGCCGCCACGTGCCGGCGGAACACCACGGCGGCTGGCTGGCCCAGGCCGAGCTGCCGCTCAACGCCGAGCAGCGCGCCGCCTGCGAAGCCGTGCGCGCCGGCTTCGGGGCCTTCCACAGCTACCTGCTGGCCGGCGTCACCGGCAGCGGCAAGACCGAGGTCTACCTGCAGTTGATCCACCAGGTGCTGGAGGCCGGCAAGCAGGCGCTGGTGCTGATCCCGGAGATCAACCTCGGCCCGCAGACGCTGAGCCGCTTCGAGCGCCGCTTCAACGCGCGCATCGCCCTGCTGCACTCGGCGCTGACCGACCGCGAGCGCCTGGACGCCTGGCTGGCCGCCCGCGACGGCGAGGCGGACATCGTCATCGGCACCCGCTCGGCGCTGTTCACCCCGCTGAAGAACCCCGGGCTGATCATCATCGACGAGGAGCACGACGCTTCCTATAAACAGCAGGAAGGCCTGCGCTACCACGCCCGCGACCTGGCCCTGGTGCGCGCGCGCCTGGAGAAGGTGCCGATCCTGCTGGGCTCGGCCACGCCCTCGCTGGAAAGCCTGCACAACGCCGCCAGCGGCCGCTACGGCCTGCTGCGCCTGACGCAGCGCGCCGGCGGCGCCCAGGCGCCGAAGTTCCAGCGCCTGGACGTGAAGAGCCTGCCGCTGGACGCCGGCCTGTCGATGCCGCTGCAACGGGCCATCGGCGAAACCCTCGGCGCCGGCCAGCAGGTGCTGGTGTACCTGAACCGCCGCGGCTTCGCCCCGACACTGCTGTGCCACGACTGCGGCTGGATCAGCCAGTGCCCGCGCTGCGACGCGCGCATGACGCTGCACCAGGGCTCCGGCGAGCTGCGCTGCCACCACTGCGACCACCGCGAGCGCCCGCCGCGCCAGTGCCCCAAGTGCGGCCAACTGGACCTGCGCCCGGTCGGCGCCGGCACCGAGCGCGCCGAGGAGCGCCTGCGCATCCTCTTCCCCGACTACCCGGTGCTGCGCATCGACCGCGACAGCACCTCGCGCAAGCACGCCATGCGCGACCTGTTCGCCACCATCAACAAGGGCGAGCCGTGCATCCTGGTCGGCACCCAGATGCTCGCCAAGGGCCACCACTTCCCGCGCGTCACCCTGGTGGCCATCCTCGACGCCGACGGCGGGCTGTTCTCCGCCGACTTCCGCGCCAGCGAGCGCATGGCCCAGCAGATCGTCCAGGTCGCCGGCCGCGCCGGCCGCGCCGAGGAGCCCGGCCGGGTGCTGATCCAGACGCACCTGGCCGACCACCCGCTGCTGGTGCAACTCACCGAGCAGGGCTACTTCGCCTTCGCCGACCAGGCCCTGGCCGAGCGCCGCGCCGCCGGCCTGCCGCCGTTCTGCCACCTGGCCCTGCTGCGCGCCGAGGCGCACAAGCCGGGCCAGGCCGAAGGCTTCCTCGAAGAAGCCTGCGCCGAAGCCGAGCGCCTGCAGGCGCAACTGGGCAGCGACGTCGAGCTGCTCGGCCCGGTGCCGGCGCCCATGGAACGCCGCGCCGGCCGCTTCCGCGCCCAGTTGCTGCTGATGAGCAGCGCCCGCGTGCCGCTGCACCGCCTGCTGTCGTGCTGGCTGCCGATCCTCGAAAGCATGCCCGGCGGGCGCCAGGTGCGCTGGTCGCTGGACGTCGATCCGATCGATTTGTTCTAGAAAGAGCAGCTGGAAGCTGGAAAAAGCAAAAGCAGCGATCTGACTGGGGCAAATCAAGGTCCAGATGGGCTTTTGCTTGTAGCTTTAAGCTTACGGCTTGCTGCTGCGCCCTTCAGGCACCGATAATGCGCGGTTCTGAGCCAGATATGCGGTCGAGCGCCCCGAGTCGCGCGCGAGCACGGAGAAACGCCATGAAAGACACCATCCGCCAGCTGATCCAGCACGCCCTCGCCAGCCTCGTCGAGGACGGCACCCTGCCGGCCGGGCTGAGCCCGGACATCCAGGTCGAGACCACCAAGGACCGCAGCCACGGCGACTACGCCAGCAACATCGCCATGATGCTGGCCAAGCCCGCCGGCCTGAAGCCGCGCGACCTGGCGACCAAGCTGGTCGCCGCGCTGCCGGCCAACCCGCAGGTGGCCAAGGTGGAGATCGCCGGCCCCGGCTTCCTCAACTTCTTCCAGGACCAGGCCTGGCTGGCCGCGAGCCTCGACGCCGCCCTGGGCGACGACCACCTGGGCGTGCGCAAGGCCGGCCCGGCGCAGCGCGTGGCCGTGGACCTGTCCTCGCCGAACCTGGCCAAGGAGATGCACGTCGGCCACCTGCGCTCGACCATCATCGGCGATGCCGTGGCCCGGGTGCTGGAGTTCCTCGGCGACACCGTGATCCGCCAGAACCACGTGGGCGACTGGGGCACCCAGTTCGGCATGCTGCTGGCCTACCTGGAAGAGCAGCCGGTGGACGCCCAGGCCGAGCTGCACGACCTGGAAGTCTTCTACCGCGCCGCCAAGAAGCGCTTCGACGAGTCCGCCGAGTTCGCCGACCGCGCCCGCGAACTGGTGGTCAAGCTGCAGGCCGGCGATGCCGAGTGCCTGCGCCTGTGGACGCGCTTCAACGAAATATCCCTGTCGCACTGCCAGAAGGTCTACGACCAGTTGGGCGTGAAGCTGACCATGGCCGACGTCAAGGGCGAGAGCGCCTACAACGACGACCTCGCCAACGTGGTCGACGAACTCAAGGCCAAGGGCCTGCTGACCGAGGACGACGGCGCCCTGTGCGTGTTCCTCGACGAGTTCAAGAACGCCGAGGGCAACCCGCTGCCGGTGATCGTGCAGAAGGCCGGCGGCGGCTACCTGTACGCCACCACCGACCTGGCGGCGATGCGCTACCGCAACAAGGTGCTGCACTGCGACCGCGTGCTGTACTTCGTCGACCAGCGCCAGGCCCTGCACTTCCAGCAGGTGTTCGAAGTGGCGCGCCGCGCCGGCTTCGTCCCAGCCGGCATGGACCTGGAGCACATGGGCTTCGGCACCATGAACGGTGCCGACGGCAAGCCGTTCAAGACCCGCGACGGCGGCACCGTGAAGCTGATCGACCTGCTCAACGAGGCCGAGGAACGCGCCTACACCCTGGTCAAGGCCAAGAACCCCGAGCTGGGCGAGGACGAGCTGCGCCACATCGCCCACGCCGTGGGCATCGGCGCGGTAAAGTACGCCGACCTGTCGAAGCACCGCACCAGCGACTACAGCTTCAACTTCGAGCAGATGCTCAGCTTCGAGGGCAACACCGCGCCCTACCTGCTCTACGCCTACACCCGCGTGGCCAGCATCTTCCGCAAGCTGGGCAAGGGCTATGACGAGGTCGGCGGCAAGATCGTCCTGGAAGCCCCGCAGGAGCAGGCCCTGGCCGCCCAGCTGGCGCAGTTCGGCGACCTGCTCAACAATGTCGCGCTCAAGGGCGTGCCGCACATCCTCTGCGCCTACCTGTACGAACTGGCCGGGCTGTTCTCCAGCTTCTACGAGCACTGCCCGATCCTCGCCGCGCAGACCCCGGAGCAGCAGGAAAGCCGCCTGAAACTGGCCGCACTGACGGGCCGCACCCTCAAGCAGGGCCTGGAGCTGCTGGGCCTGGAAACCCTGGAACGCATGTAACCCTCCATGGCCAAGAAGAAACCCGCTCCCAAGCGCGGCGCCAGCCGCTACCAGGCCCCGGCCAAGAAGACCTCGGTCCCCGGCTGGGTGTGGCTGGTCGCAGGCCTTGCCATCGGCGGCTTCATCATGTTCCTGACGAAGCTGGAACCGGGCCGCAACGACGTGCGCCGGGAGAAGCCCGAGCAGCAGAAGCCGGGAATCGCCCAGGGCGCCAAGCCGGCCACGCCGGCGCAGCAGCCCTCGGCGGTGGCGGTGAAGCCCAAGTACGACTTCTACACCCTGCTGCCGGGTTCGGAAGTGGTGGTGCCGCCGGAAGCCGTGCCGGAGAAGCCGCAGACGCCGACGGTGGTCAGCACCCCGGAGGAGGCGGCGAAGATCGACGCCGCCCGCGCCCAGGCCGCGCTCAACGGCCAGGTTCCGCCGCCGCCGGCGGTGGTCAAGCCGGCCACGCCGCCGCAGCAACCGGCCACGACGCAGCAGCCGGCCGCCCAGGCCAAGGCCACGCCGCCGGCCACGGCCCCGGCGAGCAAGCCGATCGCCCCGCCGGCGGTGGCCGCCACCCAGTTCTTCCTGCAGGCCGGTTCGTTCCGCAAGCAGGCCGACGCCGACCGCGTGCGCGCCCAGGTGATCCTCCTCGGCCAGAGCGCGCGGGTGGAATCCGGCGCGGTGCGCGACGAGACCTGGTACCGGGTGATGGTCGGCCCGTTCAGCGACCGCTCGCAGGTTTCCGCGGCGCAGAAACAACTGTCGGCCAACGGCTTCAGCAACCTGCTGTTACAGCAGCGCCAGACCCGCTGAAGCCCCGCGCGGGCCCGCCTTGGGCGGGCTCGCGCGGCGGCTATCGGACGACGCCTTCAAGGCACGTCCGTCGCCCTGCCTTGAAGGCCGCGTCCTTCATCCCCATATGACTCCGCATTCGGGCACCAATGCCCCGCTGTGTGGAGAACTCCCCCTTGACCACTATCGTTTCTGTCCGCCGCAACGGCAAAGTCGTCATGGGCGGCGACGGCCAGGTTTCCCTTGGCAACACCGTCATGAAAGGCAACGCGAAGAAGGTCCGCCGCCTCTACCACGGCCAGGTGCTGGCCGGTTTCGCCGGCGCCACCGCCGACGCCTTCACCCTTTTCGAACGCTTCGAGCAGCAGCTTGAAAAGCACCAGGGCCACCTGGTCCGCGCCGCCGTCGAGCTGGCCAAGGACTGGCGCACCGACCGCTCCCTGAGCCGCCTGGAAGCCATGCTGGCGGTGGCCAACAAGGACGCCTCGCTGATCATCACCGGCAACGGCGACGTGGTCGAACCCGAGCACGGCCTGATCGCCATGGGCTCCGGCGGCGGCTTCGCCCAGGCCGCGGCCATGGCCCTGCTGCAAAAGGCCGATGACGCCATGTCCGCCCGCGAGATCGCCGAAACGGCGCTGAACATCGCCGGCTCCATCTGCGTGTTCACCAACCAGAACCTCACCATCGAGGAGCTCGACAGCGCCGTCTGAGGCCCTGTCGCTCCGGAGTAGCCGAACAAATGTCCATGACTCCCCGCGAGATCGTCCACGAACTCAACCGCCACATCATCGGCCAGGACGACGCCAAGCGCGCCGTGGCCATCGCCCTGCGCAACCGCTGGCGGCGCATGCAGCTGCCGGCCGAGCTGCGCGCCGAGGTGACGCCGAAGAACATCCTGATGATCGGCCCCACCGGCGTCGGCAAGACCGAGATCGCCCGGCGCCTGGCCAAGCTGGCCAACGCCCCGTTCATCAAGGTGGAAGCGACCAAGTTCACCGAGGTCGGCTACGTTGGCCGCGACGTCGAGTCGATCATCCGCGACCTGGCCGACGCCGCCATCAAGATGCTCCGCGAGCAGGAAGTGCAGAAGGTCAAGTACCGCGCCGAGGACGCCGCCGAGGAACGCATCCTCGACGCCCTGCTGCCGCCGGCGCGCACCGGCGGCTTCGGCGACGAGCCGGCCCGCGAGGACTCCAACACCCGCCAGCTGTTCCGCAAGCGCCTGCGCGAAGGCCAGCTGGACGACAAGGAGATCGACATCGAAGTGGCCGACGTCCCGGCCGGTGTGGAAATCATGGCACCGCCCGGCATGGAGGAGATGACCAACCAGTTGCAGAACCTGTTCTCCAACATGGGCAAGGGCAAGCGCAAGACGCGCAAGCTGAAGGTCGCCGAGGCCATGAAGCTGATCCGCGACGAGGAAGCCCAGCGCCTGGTCAACGAGGAAGACCTCAAGGCCCGCGCCCTGGAAGCCGTGGAGCAGAACGGGATCGTCTTCATCGACGAGATCGACAAGATCGCCAAGCGCGGCAACGTCGGCGGCGCCGACGTCTCCCGCGAGGGCGTGCAGCGCGACCTGCTGCCGCTGATCGAGGGCTGCACCGTCAACACCAAGCTGGGCATGGTCAAGACCGACCACATCCTGTTCATCGCCTCGGGCGCCTTCCACCTGTCCAAGCCCAGCGACCTGGTGCCGGAGCTGCAGGGCCGCCTGCCGATCCGCGTCGAGCTCAAGGCCCTGAGCCCGGACGACTTCAAGCGCATCCTGCGCGAGCCGCACGCCTCGCTCACCGAGCAGTACACCGCGCTGCTCAAGACCGAGGGCCTGGACATCGCCTTCGCCGACGACGGCATCCAGCGCCTGGCGGAGATCGCCTGGCAAGTCAACGAGAAGACCGAGAACATCGGCGCCCGCCGCCTGCACACGCTGCTGGAACGCCTGCTGGAGGAAGTCTCCTTCGACGCCGCGGACCTGGCCAGCGAGCACAGCGACAAACCGATCGTGATCGACGCCGCCTACGTCAACGGCCACCTGGGCGAGCTGGCGCAGGACGAGGATCTGTCGCGGTATATTCTTTAACAGCCGCTGGAGGCTATAGGCTGGAAGCTATAGGCAAGAGCGAAAAGCCGATGCCCCTCACCGTCGTAGGATGGCGTTGAGCGCAGCGATACCCATCGCCGCAACCGCATGGGTTTCGCAAGCTCAACCCATCCTACGAAGAGCAGCCTTTAGTCGGAGTTTCCCATGCACATCCCCACCGCCATCCAGCTGCACAAGGCCTCGCGCACCCTCACGCTGAAGTACGGCGAGCAGTCCTACGACCTCTCCGCCGAGTTCCTGCGCGTGCACTCGCCCTCGGCCGAGGTGCAGGGCCATGGCAACCCGGTGCTGCAGGTCGGCAAGCTGAACGTCGCCCTCATCGGCCTGGAGCCGGCCGGGCAGTACGCGCTCAAGCTGACCTTCGACGACGGCCACGACAGCGGCCTGTACAGCTGGGACTACCTCTACCAGCTGTGCACCCGCAAGGACCAGCTGTGGGCCGAATACCTCGCCGAGCTGGCCGCCGCCGGCAAGTCCCGCGACCCCGACGAGTCGGTGGTCCGGCTGATGCTCTGAACCCACCTTTGCGCCGGTTTACCCGGCGCCGGCGCCTCGCCATCCTCCTGCCCCCGATCAGGGCACGTCATTTGCAACATTCGCCCTGCACACTGGAAACCGCGTGTTCCCCGTGTTCGAGCCGCGGACGAGCGAGCGCTCTAGGGCGCGTTTTCTAATCTTTCGCGACATACTCGGGCGCAGGGAACCACGCTGCACCAGCTTGCGCGGCGGGGGAATCTCGGGTAACCAAGTCAGTGCAACGCCGTTGCAGACGCGGGCCCAGGACCCCAGCGATGCCGCCAAGTGTTGACCTGCGTGGAGCCTGCTCCACGTTCCGCTAACCCGAGCAGTACTTGGCCCGTCACCTAGGTGCAGCCCCGCCAGTATTCGTCTCAGGACAATGGAGCGTCGCCGATGACCGAAAAGAAGAACAACGATCTGCCCCAGCAAGCCGCGGAAAACACCCTGAACCTCAACCCGGTGATAGGCATTCGCGGCAAGGATTTGTTGTCCACTGCCCGCATGGTGCTGCTGCAGGCTCTCCGGCAGCCCTTCCACAGCGTCAAGCACGTCGGCCATTTCGGCCTGGAGCTGAAGAATGTCCTGCTCGGTACCTCGCAGCTGCGCCCGGCCGACGACGACCGCCGCTTCAACGACCCGGCCTGGAGCCAGAACCCGCTGTACCGCCGCTACCTGCAGACCTACCTGGCCTGGCGCAAGGAGCTGCAGCAGTGGATCGGCAACAGCGACCTGTCGCCCCAGGACATCAACCGCGGCCAGTTCGTCATCAACCTCATGACCGAAGCCATGGCGCCGACCAACACCCTGAGCAACCCGGCCGCGGTCAAACGCTTCTTCGAGACCGGCGGCAAGAGCCTGCTCGACGGCCTCAGCCACCTGGCCAAGGACCTGGTGAACAACGGCGGCATGCCCAGCCAGGTCAACATGGACGCCTTCGAGGTCGGCAAGAACCTGGCCCTGACCGAGGGCGCGGTGGTGTTCCGCAACGACGTGCTGGAGCTGATCCAGTACCGGCCGATCACCGAGAGCGTGCACGAGCGCCCGCTGCTGGTGGTGCCGCCGCAGATCAACAAGTTCTACGTCTTCGACCTGTCGCCGGAGAAGAGCCTGGCGCGTTTCTGCCTGCGCAACCAGGTGCAGACCTTCATCGTCAGCTGGCGCAACCCGACCAAGGCCCAGCGCGAATGGGGCCTGACCACCTACATCGAGGCGCTCAAGGAAGCCATCGACGTGGTCCTGGCCATCACCGGCAGCAAGGACCTGAACATGCTCGGCGCCTGCTCCGGCGGCATCACCACCGTCACCCTGCTCGGCCACTACGCGGCCCTGGGCGAGGAGAAGGTGCACGCCTTCACCCAGATGGTCAGCGTGCTGGACTTCGAGCTGGACACCACCGTCGCCCTGTTCGCCGACGAGAAGACCCTCGAGGCCGCCAAGCGCCGCTCCTACCAGTCCGGCGTGCTGGAGGGCAAGGACATGGCCAAGGTGTTCGCCTGGATGCGCCCCAACGACCTGATCTGGAACTACTGGGTCAACAACTACCTGCTGGGCAACGAGCCGCCGGCCTTCGACATCCTGTTCTGGAACAACGACACCACGCGCCTGCCGGCCGCGCTGCACGGCGAGCTGGTGGAGATGTTCAAGAGCAACCCGCTGACGCGCCCCGGCGCCCTGGAAGTGGGCGGCACGCCCATCGACCTCAAGCAGGTCACCTGCGACTTCTACTGCGTGGCCGGCCTCAGCGACCACATCACCCCCTGGGAAGCCTGCTACCGCTCGGCGCGCCTGCTCGGCGGCAAGTGCGAGTTCATCCTTTCCAACAGCGGGCACATCCAGAGCATCCTCAACCCGCCGGGCAACCCCAAGGCCCGCTTCATGACCGGCCCGGACCTGTCCGTCGATCCGAAGACCTGGCAGGAAAACTCGAGCAAGCACGCCGACTCCTGGTGGCTGCACTGGCAACAGTGGCTGGCCGAGCGCGCGGGCAAGCTGAAAAAGGCGCCGACCGCCCTGGGCAACAAGGCCCACCCGGCTGGCGAAGCATCCCCCGGCACCTACGTACACGAACGATGAAGACAGAAAACCTACCCGACGCCACCGCGCAGCAGGAGGCGCCGGCCCAGCCCGAGCCGACGCCGCCGGCCACGCGCCAGCGCAAGGCGCGCCCCGCCGCCAAGGCGGCCGAGCCGCAGCAGCCGGCCGAGACGCGGGCGCGCGTGCTCGCGCCGCAGCCCTTCGTGTTCCGCACCATCGACCTCGACGGGCAGACCATCCGCACCGCCGTGCGCCCGGGCAAGGGGCACATGACGCCGCTGCTGATCTTCAACGGCATCGGCGCCAACCTGGAGCTGGTGTTCCCCTTCGTCGCCGCGCTGGACCCGGACCTGGAGGTGATCGCCTTCGACGTGCCCGGCGTCGGCGGCTCGTCCACGCCGAGCACGCCCTACCGCTTCCCCGGCCTGGCCAAGCTGGCCGCGCGCATGCTCGATTACCTGGACTACGGGCAGGTCACCGCCATCGGCGTGTCCTGGGGTGGAGCCCTGGCCCAGCAGTTCGCGCACGACTACCCCGAGCGCTGCAAGAAGCTGATCCTGGCGGCCACCGCCGCCGGGGCGGTGATGGTCCCTGGCAAGCCCAAGGTGCTCTGGCGCATGGCCAGCCCACGGCGCTACATCCAGCCGTCCTATGGCGCGCACATCGCCCCGGACATCTACGGCGGGGCCTTCCGCCGCGATCCCCGGCTGGCCATGGCCTTCGCCGCCAAGGTGCGCTCCTCGGGCAAGCTGGGCTACTACTGGCAGCTGTTCGCCGGCCTGGGCTGGACCAGCATCCACTGGCTGCACCGCATCCAGCAGCCGACCCTGGTGCTGGCCGGCGACGACGACCCGATCATCCCGCTGGTGAACATGCGCCTGCTGGCCTGGCGCATCCCCAACGCGGAGCTGCACGTGATCGACGACGGCCACCTGTTCCTGGTGACCCGCGCCGAGACGGTGGCGCCGATCATCATGAAGTTCCTCGCCGAGGAACGGCAGCGCGCGGTCATGCACCCGCGCCCGTTCGCCCCCAAGGCCGGCTGACCCCCGGCCTCGATCATCGCCTCGTAACAGTGCACGTTCATCGTCGGTGACCGGCAGGCGCGCCGATTCGTGCCTATGCTTCAGCCCCTGCGTGCGTCAGGAATGCACCTGCGCCGATTCTGGTACGGGCCTTGCTGCGCCCGACTGACGACGGTTCTTTTCCCAGGGAGAGCTGCACATGCGAGAGAACTCCAGCACCGGCAGGCTGCCGGCCCCCGCCGACTTCATGAACGCCCAGAGCGCCATGGTCGGCCTGCGCGGCAAGGACATGCTGTCCACCCTGCGCCAGCTCGCCGTCCAGGGCGTGCGCCGGCCGCTGCACAGCGCCCGCCACCTGGCGGCCTTCGGCAAGCAGATGGGCCACGTGCTGCTGGGTGACTCGCCGTTGCAGCCCAACCCCCAGGACGCCCGCTTCCAGGACCCGTCCTGGCGCCTCAACCCCTTCTACCGGCGCACCCTGCAGGCCTACCTGGCCTGGCAGCAGCAACTGCTGGCCTGGATCGACGAGAGCGACCTGGACGGCGACGACCGCGCCCGCGCGCGCTTCCTGCTGTCGCTGTTCGCCGACGCCATGGCGCCGACCAACAGCCTGATCAACCCGCTGGCGGTCAAGGAGCTGTTCAACACCGGCGGGCAGAGCCTGCTCAAGGGCGGCCGCCACCTGCTCGACGACCTGCTGCACAACGGCGGCATGCCCAGCCAGGTCAACAAGCACGCCTTCGAGGTCGGCCGCAACCTGGCCACCACCCCGGGCGCGGTGGTGTTCCGCAGCGAGATGCTCGAACTCATCCAGTACAAGCCCCTGGGCGAGCACCTGCACGCCAAGCCGCTGCTGATCGTCCCGCCGCAGATCAACAAGTACTACATCTTCGACCTGAGCCCGGAAAAGAGCTTCGTCCAGTACGCCCTGAAGAACAACCTGCAGCTGTTCATGGTCAGCTGGCGCAACCCCGATGCGCGCCACCGCGAATGGGGCCTGTCGACCTACGTGAAGGCCCTGGACGAGGCCATCGAGGTGGTCCGCTCGATCAGCGGCAGCCGCAGCGTCAACCTGATGGGCGCCTGCTCCGGCGGCCTGACCATCGCCGCGCTGCAGGGCCACCTGCAGGCGCGCCGGCAACTGCGCAAGATCGCCAGCGCTACCTACCTGGTGAGCCTGCTGGACAGCCAGGTGGAAACCCCGGCGGCGCTGTTCGCCGACGAGCAGACGCTGGAAAGCACCAAGCGCCGCTCCTACCAGCACGGCGTGCTGGAGGGCAAGGACATGGCCAAGGTGTTCGCCTGGATGCGCCCCAACGACCTGGTGTGGAACTACTGGGTCAACAACTACCTGCTGGGCAAGCTGCCGCCGGCCTTCGACATCCTCTACTGGAACAACGACAACACCCGCCTGCCGGCGGCGCTGCACGGCGACTTCCTCGACTTCTTCAAGCACAACCCGCTGGCCCGGCCCGGCGCCATGGAAATCTGCGGCACGCCCATCGACCTGAAGAAGGTGGCGGTGGACAACTTCCACGTCGCCGGCATCACCGACCACATCACCCCCTGGGACGCGGTCTACCGCTCGGCCCTGCTGCTGGGCGGCGACAGCCGCTTCGTGCTGTCCAACAGCGGGCACATCCAGAGCATCCTCAACCCGCCGGGCAACCCCAAGGCCTGCTACTTCGAGAACGGCAAGCTCGCCTCCGACCCGCGCGCCTGGTACTACGACACCCAGCGCCAGGAAGGCAGCTGGTGGCCGGTGTGGCTGGCGTGGATCCAGGAACGCTCGGGCGAACGCCGGCCGGTGAGCTTCGAACTGGGCAACGCCGAGCACCCGCCGATGGAAGCGGCGCCGGGGACTTACGTGCACGAGCGGTGAACAGCCGTTGCGCGTCCTGACACAACACCCCGTAGGATGGGTGGAGCGAAGCGATACCCATCGCCGTGACCGCATGGGTTTCGCAAGCTCAACCCATCCTACGAAAGGCACTTCGGTGCAGCCGGGATGCCCTTCGTAGAAGCCGTGCCAGCCTATACAGTAGGAGGAGCGGACTCCCACGAAAAACCCATCCCCTCACGCTTTCGAGGGACTGGCCGGCGCGCCCCGCCCCGGCTATCGTCGAGCCTCCCGAAGCCGGAACCAGCACACGGATGAAAACCCGCGACCGCATCCTCGAATGCGCCCTGCTGTTGTTCAACGAGCAGGGCGAACCCAACGTCTCCACCCTGGAGATCGCCACCGAGCTGGGTATCAGCCCCGGCAACCTGTACTACCACTTCCACGGCAAGGAGCCGCTGGTGCTGGGCCTGTTCGCCCGTTTCGAGGAGGAGTTGCAGCCGCTGCTCGACCCGCCCGCCGACGCGCGCCTGGGCGCCGAGGACTACTGGCTGTTCCTGCACCTGATCGTCGAGCGCCTGGCGCACTACCGCTTCCTCTTCCAGGACCTCTCCAACCTAGCCGGACGCCTGCCCAAGCTGGCCCGCGGCATGCGCAACTGGCTCAACGCGCTCAAGCGCACCCTGGCCGCCCTGCTCGCCCGGCTCAAGGCCGACGGCGAGCTGACCAGCGACACCGATGCCCTCGGCCAACTGGTGGAGCAGATCACCCTGACCCTGCTGTTCTCCCTGGATTACCAGCGCATCCTCGGCCGCGAAGGCGAGATACGCCTGGTGGTCTACCAGGTGATGATGCTGGTGGCGCCGCACCTGCGCGGCGACTCGCGACTCGCCGCCGAGCGCCTGGCGCAGCGCTACCTGAACGCCTGAAATGAAGACGCCCGGCACGAGGCCGGGCGTCGGGTACCACAGGTAACGCGTCAGGCCTGGGTCGGCGGCGTGGCCGGAGCCGCTACCGGAGCGACCGGAGCTGCCGCAGCCGGCGCCGGGGTGGCCGCCGGAGCCGGAGCCACGGCCGGCGTGGCCGCTGCAGCAGGCTTGGCCGCCTTGGGCGCCGCAGGCTTCTTCACCGCCGGCTTCTTCGCTGCGGCAGGCTTGGCAGCGGCAGGCTTGGCTGCCGGTTTCGCAGCAGCCGGTTTCGCCGCAGACTTGGCGGCAGCCGGTTTGGCGGCCGGTTTCGCCGCGGCCTTCGCAGCAGCAGGCTTGGCGGCCGGCTTCGCCGCGGCCTTGGCCGCAGCCGGTTTGGCCGCCGGCTTCGCAGCCGGTTTCGCAGCAGCCTTGGCAGCGGGCTTGGCAGCCGCGGTCTTGGCGGCCGGCTTGGCTGCGGGCTTCGCTGCAGCCTTGGCCGCAGGTTTGGCAGCGGCCTTGGCGGCGGCGGGCTTGGCCACGGACTTGACGCTGACGCCGGTGAGTTTCTCGATCTGCCTGGTCAGGGTCTCGACCTTCGCATGCAGGTCCTTCACCTCGTTGCGGCTCGGCACGCCCAGGCGCGAGATGGCGCTGTTCAGGCGCTTGTCGAACGCCTCTTCCAGCTCACCCCACTTACCCAGGGCGCGGTCCTTCACCTCGTCGACCTTGGAACGCGCCGAACGGGCGGTGGACTTCACCGCGCCGACGGATTTATCGACTTCGGTCCGGGCCTGCTTCTCGGCCTTTTCGCCATCCTTGACCAGGGTCTCGAACAGCTTGCTGCCGTCCTTGCTGACCTTCGAGTAGGCCCCCAGACCAGCCAACCAGATTTGCCGCGAGTATTTCTCGATCTCGCCGACCCAACTGGACTCTTTTTTATCGGTAGTTTTCTTGCCAGCCATCCCGCTCTCCTCAATGAGTTTTCGCGACACGCTCGAGCACCGCGCTCAGCTCGTCAAGCTTAGCAGAGAGCGCCTCGACATCCTGCCGCGACGGAATGCCCATGCGGTTCAGCGCGGAGGCCACGCGGCTGTCGAAAGCCTTCTCGACCTTGTCCAGTTGCACCTCGAACTTGTCCTTCACCAGCCAGACGCTGCTCTTGACGCTGTCGTTGGCCGACTCGACCTGCTCGGTCACCAGCTGGCGGCCCTTGGTTTCCAGGCCTTCGCCTTCCTTCACCAGCGACTTGAAGTACTCGGTGCCTTCGGCGCCGACGCGCGCATAGGCGCCCAGGCCGGCCAGCCAGATCTGGCGGGCGTAGTGCTTGACGTCGGTGATCAGGGACGATTCGCTGACGGCTTTCTCGACTTTCTTCTTGCTGGCGACCTTGGCCATGATGGTTTCCTCACACTGTTCTCGGGGGTCCGTAGAGGCCCGCAGCGTTGCGAGCTTGAGTGCAAGGTATCGGGGAAAATTAGAAAACACATACCAGCCGGCGCGGAGCGCCGCAAGGTGCTCGGCCTCAGGCCAGCGCCTTGTCCAGCGCGCGCTCGATCTCGCCCTTGAGCATCCCGCCCATGGCCGACAGCAGCAGGCCCAGCTTGACCTCCACCGCCACGCGGTCCTCGCCCACCTCGATGCGCCCGTCCACGCCACTGCGCTTGAAGGTCAGCACGTCGCCCTGCCACTCGTAGCTCACGCCGTGCTCGCGGGCGAGCTTCTCGGCCAGCTTCTGGGCCTTCTCGCGGGCGGCTTCGCGGCCGAGGCAATGGGGACGTTCGACGTGGATGCGGGACATGGGCGACTCCGGAATGACAGACCGGTGGATGATACGCCGCACGACGTTTCGCCGCACCCCGCGCCACGGGGCGGCGTTTTTCCCACATCCTGTTAGAATGCCCGCCACTGACTTCCAGGGTAGAAACGCCATGAGCGAGCCGCGCAAACCCGCCGGGGACCAGGGCCCCGCCGACCCCACCACGCACTTCGGCTACAAGACCGTGCGCGAGAGCGAGAAGGCCGAGAAGGTCGCCGAGGTGTTCCACTCGGTCGCCGCCAAGTACGACCTGATGAACGACCTGATGTCCGGTGGCATCCACCGCCTGTGGAAGCGCTTCACCATCGAGCTGTCCGGCGTGCGCGCCGGCAACCGCGTGCTCGACATCGCCGGCGGCACGGGCGACCTGACCCGCCAGTTCTCGCGCCTGGTCGGCCCCACCGGCGAGGTGGTGCTGGCGGACATCAACGCCTCCATGCTCAAGGTCGGCCGCGACAAGCTGCTGGACAGCGGCGTGGCCGGCAACGTCAAGTTCGTCCAGGCCGACGCCGAGAAGCTGCCCTTCCCGGACAACCACTTCGACTGCGTGAGCATCGCCTTCGGCCTGCGCAACGTCACCCACAAGGACGCCGCCATCCGCTCCATGCTGCGGGTGCTCAAGCCGGGCGGGCGCCTGCTGGTGCTGGAATTCTCCAAGCCCACCAGCAGCCTGCTGTCCAAGGCCTACGACGCCTATTCCTTCACCCTGCTGCCGCTGATGGGCAAGCTGGTCACCAACGACGCCGAGAGCTACCGCTACCTGGCCGAGTCGATCCGCATGCACCCGGACCAGGAAACCCTGAAGTCGATGATGGTCGAGGCCGGTTTCGACCGCGTCACCTACCACAACATGACCGGCGGCGTGGTCGCCCTGCACCGCGGCATCAAGCCCTGAGATGGCGCTCCTGACCCAGGCGCTGCTGGCCAGCGCCGAAGCCGGCGTGAACCGCGTGCTGCGTCTGGACGGCGTGGCCCTGCAGCGTCTCGCCCGGCTCGCCGGGCGGGTCCTGGAAGTGGACTGCCAGGCGCCGCCGCTGCGCCTGTTCATCCTCCCCGACGCCGACGGCCTGCACCTGGCCGCGCACCACGAGGCCGCGGTCGACTGCACCCTGCGCGCCCCGGCCGGGCGCCTGCTGCAGCTGGCCCTGGCGGCCGACAAGACCAGCGTGCTGCACAGCCCGGAAGTGGAAATGGGCGGCGATAGCGCCCTGCTCCTGGAGCTGGCCGACATCCTCCAGAGCCTGGAGCTGGACTGGGAATACGAAGTGCAGCGCTGGCTCGGCCCGCTGCCCGCGCAACTGCTCGGCAGCCGCGTGCGCGGCGGCGCGCGCTGGGCCGGCGACAGCCTGGAAAGCCTGCGCCTGAGCCTGGCCGACTACCTCGCCGAGGAAAGCCGCACCCTGGTCGGGCGCAACGAAGCCGAAGCGCGCTTCGCCGAACTCGACCAGTTGAAGGTCGCCCTCGACCGCCTCGACGCGCGCCTGGCGCGCCTGTCCAAGAAGCTGAAACCCGACGCATGAAGCTGCTCGCCTTCCGCCGCCTGCTGCGCATCCAGAGCGTGGTGATCCGCTACCGCCTCGACGACCTCATCCTCGAACTGCCGATGCTGCCCTGGTATCTGCGCCTGCTCGGCGGCCTGCTGCCCTGGCGCTGGCTGCCGCGGCGCAAGCTGGAGCTGAGCCGCGGCGAGCGCATCCGCCTGGCCCTGGAAGGCCTGGGGCCGATCTTCATCAAGTTCGGGCAGATCCTCTCCACCCGCCGCGACCTCTTGCCCGACGACATCGCCAACGAGCTGGCGCGCCTGCAGGACAAGGTCCCGCCGTTCCCGCCGGAAGCCTCGGTGGCGCTGATCGAGGAGCAGTTGGGGGCGAAGGTCGAGCAGGTCTTTGCCCGCTTCGAGCGCGAGCCGCTGGCCTCGGCCTCGGTAGCTCAGGTCCACGCTGCGCAGCTGAAAAGCGGCGAAGAAGTGGTGGTCAAGGTGATCCGCCCGGGCCTGAAGCCCGTGATCCGCGCCGACATGTCCTGGCTGTTCATCCTCGCCCGCCTGGCCGAGCGCGTCTCCGCCGACGCCCGCCGCCTACACCCGGTGGAGGTGGTCAGCGACTACGAGAAGACCATCTACGACGAACTCGACCTGCTGCGCGAGGCGGCCAACTCCAGCCAGCTGCGGCGCAACTTCGACGGCTCGCCGCTGCTCTACGTGCCCCAGGTGTACTGGGACTGGTGCCGGCCCAAGGTGCTGGTGATGGAGCGCATCTACGGCATCCCGGTCACCGACCTGGACACCCTGCGCGACCAGCGCACCGACTTCAAGGCACTGGCCGAGCGCGGCGTGGAGATCTTCTTCACCCAAGTGTTCCGCGACAGCTTCTTCCACGCCGACATGCACCCGGGCAACATCTTCGTCAGCACCCGCACGCCCTGGAGCCCGCAGTACATCGCGGTGGACTGCGGCATCGTCGGCAGCCTCACCGACGAGGACCAGGACTACCTGGCGCGCAACCTGATCGCCTTCTTCAAGCGCGACTACCGCAAGGTCGCCCAGTTGCACATCGACTCCGGCTGGGTGCCGGCGGAAACCCGCGTCAACGACTTCGAGGCGGCGATCCGCACGGTGTGCGAGCCGATCTTCGAGAAGCCGCTCAAGGACATTTCCTTCGGCCAGGTGCTGCTGCGCCTGTTCCAGACCGCGCGGCGCTTCAACATGGAAGTGCAGCCGCAGCTGGTGCTGCTGCAGAAGACCCTGCTGAACATCGAGGGCCTGGGCCGCCAGCTCTACCCCGAGCTGGACCTGTGGAGCACCGCCCAGCCCTACCTGGAACGCTGGATGCGCGAGCGCATGAGCCCCGCCCAGCTGCTGCGCAACGCCCAGCAGCACGTCGAGCAGCTGCCGCACCTGGCGCAGATGACCCGCGACACCCTGGAGCGCCTGGCGCAGCCCTGGGAGCCGCAAGCGACCGGCGCCCAGCCCCTGGCCGGCGCCTGGGTGCCGCGACTGATCGGCGCAGTGCTGGTGGCCGGCGCCACCCAGATCGGCCTGGCCACCCACAGTATCGAGGCCTGGCCGGCCTGGGCCATGCTGGCCGGTGGTCTGTATCTGATTCTGCGCCGATAGCCAGTCGTCGCCACTGCTGGCACACTTGGGAATCACCGAAACTGCCGCGGGGCGCGAGAGCGCCCGCTGTACGGAAGCGAAGATGAAAGACTGGCTGGACGAAATTCACTGGAACGCCGACGGCCTGGTGCCGGCGATCGCCCAGGACCACAAGACGGGCCGCGTGCTGATGATGGCCTGGATGAACCGCGAGGCCCTGGCCCTGACCGCCGCCGAGGGCCGCGCCATCTACTGGTCGCGCTCGCGCGGCAAGCTCTGGCGCAAGGGCGAGGAATCCGGCCACGTGCAGAAGCTGCACGAGCTGCGCCTGGACTGCGACGCCGACGTCGTCATCCTGATGGTCGAGCAGGTCGGCGGCATCGCCTGCCACACCGGCCGCGAAAGCTGCTTCTACCGTGTCTACCAGGACGGCGGCTGGAAGGTCGTCGACGCGGTGCTCAAGGACCCGCACGCCATCTACGACAAGCCGGGGCACAGCCATGAGTGACAACACCCTCGCGCGCCTGGCCGAGGTGCTGGAGGGGCGCAAGAACGCCGCCCCCGAAAGCTCCTACGTGGCCAGCCTGTACCACAAGGGACTGAACAAGATCCTGGAAAAGGTCGGAGAGGAATCGGTGGAAACCATCCTCGCCGCCAAGGACGCCGCGCAGAGCGGCGACTGCACGGACCTGATCTACGAAACCGCCGACCTCTGGTTCCATTCCCTGGTCATGCTCGCCGCCCTCGGCCAGCATCCCCAGGCGGTGCTGGACGAGCTGGAGCGCCGTTTCGGCCTCTCCGGCCACGACGAGAAAGCTGCGCGCCAGCCGTCGGCCTGAACCCGATTACTTCGAGGAGAACAAGATGGGCATCTTTGACTGGAAACACTGGGTCGTCATCCTGATCGTGGTGGTGCTGGTGTTCGGCACCAAGCGCCTGAAGACCCTGGGCTCGGACGTCGGCGAGGCGGTCAAGGGCTTCCGCAAGGCGATGAACACCGAAGAGGACGAGAAGCCCCAGCAGCAGCCGCCGGCCAACCCGCCGCTGAACCAGCCGCACACCATCGACGCCCAGGCGCAGAAGGTCGAAGAGCCACAGCGCAAGGACTGATGGGAAGAACGCCATGTTCGGAATCAGCTTCAGCGAACTGCTGCTGGTGGGCCTGGTCGCCCTGCTGGTGCTCGGCCCCGAGCGCCTGCCCGGCGCCGCGCGCACCGCGGGCCTGTGGATCGGCCGGCTGAAACGCAGCTTCAACGCCATCAAGCAGGAAGTGGAGCGCGAGCTGGGCGCCGACGAAATCCGCCGGCAACTGCACAACGAGCACATCCTGCAGATGGAGCGTGAAGCGCAGAAGCTGATGGCGCCGCTCACCGGCCAGCAGCCGCCGGCCGAAACCGCCGCGCAGGCCGAGCCCACGGCACCGCCGGCGCCGCCGACCATCGCCCCGAACAGCCGCCTGGCCAACATGCCCGGCGTCGGTATCCCGGCCGCACCCGAGGCACCTGCCGCGCCAGCCGCGCCCGAGGCCCCGGCCGCGCCGGCCGCCGCCCCTCCGTCCGAGACGCCGCGTACCCCATGAGCGACGAAAAACCCGAACAGCCCGAAAACGACCAGGAAATGCCCCTGGTCTCGCACCTGACCGAGCTGCGCACGCGCCTGCTGCGCTGCGTGGTGGCGATCTTCGTGATCTTCATCGGCCTGCTGTACTTCTCGCAGAAGATCTACGCCCTGGCCTCCGCGCCGCTGCGCCGCTTCCTCCCGGAAGGCGCGACCATGATCGCCATCGACCCGGCCTCGGCCTTCCTCGCGCCGCTGAAGCTGACCATGATCGTCGCCGTGCTGCTGGCCATGCCGGTGATCCTGGCGCAGATCTGGGGCTTCATCGCCCCCGGCCTGTACAAGCACGAGAAGCGCGTGGCCCTGCCGCTGCTGGCCTCCAGCGTGGTGCTGTTCTACACCGGCATGGCCTTCGCCTACTTCCTGGTGTTCCCGTTGATGTTCCACTTCTTCCTCGGCCAGGCCCCGGAAGGGGTGACGCCGATGACCGACATCAACAGCTACCTGGACTTCCTCACCCTGCTGTTCGCCTTCGGCGTGGCCTTCGAAATCCCCGTGGCCACGGTGCTGCTGGTGTGGATCGGGGTGGTCGACGTGGCCTACCTGAAGAAGATCCGCCCCTACGTCATCATCGGCTGCTTCGTGGTCGGCATGGTCCTCACCCCGCCGGACCCGATGTCGCAGACGCTGCTGGCGGTGCCCATGTGGATGCTGTTCGAGGCCGGGGTGCTGTTCAGCCGGCTGATCCGCAAGCGCAACCGCGACGAGGACGAGCAGCCCGAAGAGAAAGGCGACCAGCCGCCAGCGACGCGCCCGTGAACCTGTTGCTGCTCGACGACGCCGACTTCGTCGCGGCGGACCGCGTATTGCTGCGCGACCGCCGCCTCACCCACCTGCACGAAGTGCACCGCGCCGAAAGCGGCGACAGCCTGCGCGTCGGCCGCCTGGGCGGGCTGATGGGCGAAGGCCGCCTGCTGAGCCTTTCCCGCGACGAGGCGCAGCTGCAGGTGAGCTTCACCCAGGCGCCGCCGGCCAAGCTGCCGCTGACCCTGCTGCTGGCCCTGCCGCGGCCGAAGATGCTCCGCCGCGTGCTGCAGACCGTGGCCGCCATGGGCGTGCCGCGCCTGGTGCTGCTGAACAGCTACCGGGTGGAGAAGAGCTTCTGGCAGACGCCCTTCCTGGAACCCGCGGCCATCCGCGAACAGCTGGTCCTGGGCCTGGAGCAGGCCCGCGACACCGTGCTGCCGGAAGTGACCATCGAAAAGCGCTTCAAGCCCTTCGTCGAAGACCGCCTGCCGGCCCTGGCCGCCGGCAGCCTGGGGCTGATCGGCCATCCCGGGCCCTGGCCGGAGTGCCCGCGCGCGGTCGAGCAGGCCGTGACCCTGGCCATCGGCCCCGAGGGCGGCTGGATTCCCTACGAAGTCGAGAAGCTGCGCGAAGCCGGGCTGGCCCCGGTGCAACTCGGCGAGCGCATCCTGCGCGTGGAAACCGCGGTCACCGCCCTGCTGGCCCGGCTGTTCTGAGGCCAAGCGCCGCGGCAGGCCCGCCGGAGAGCGTCTGTCAGAAAATCACTAAAGAAATTTCAGATTCGTGTCGCCTCGCCGATATGACAGGCATTGGTCAATCGGCGGCCGCCCCCGCGGCAGCCGCAGCCCCATCGTCCCCTGGAGCGCCGCGTTCATGTCCCGCTGGTTCAGCAATCTCACGGTCAACTGGAAACTCGCCATCGGCTTCGGCCTGGTGCTGCTGCTCACCCTGCTCATCGCGCTGACCGGCGCGCTCAACCTGAACAGCCTGATATCCCGGGGCGACAAGATCGGCGAAATCTCCAAGCTGCTCGCCATGACCAAGGACCTGCGCACCACCCGCCTGAAATACCAGTCCAGCCGCACCGCGGAAGACGCCAAGCTGGTGGAACAGAGCATCAACGAGCTGGACCGGCAGCAACAGCGCGTCGGCCAGTTGCTCGTCGTGCCCTCGGACCTGGAGAAGGTCGAGCAGCAACGCCAGCTCACCAGCCAGTACCGCACCCTGTTCAAGGGCCTGCGGAAGTCCTTCGACAGCCGCGACAGCGCGCGCAAGACGCTGATCCGCAAGGCCTCGGTGGTCACCCAGGGGCTGGAGCTGGTGGAGCAGCACCTGGTGGAGAGCGGCAGCGTCGACTCCCTCAAGGCCATCGCCGACGTCTCCGAGCTGGGCCGCCAGTTGATGGACGCCCGCTTCCAGGTGCTCAGCTACACCGCCAACGAAGACCCCAGCCTCGAACAGGGCGCGTTCAGCGCCCTGGAGCAGGTCACCGCCACCGTGGAACAACGCGCCCAGGCCGCCGTGCCGGAGCAGCAGGCCAACTACCAGGCCGTGGTGAACGCCCTGCGCGACTACCGCAAGGCGCTGGACCGCTACCGCAACGAAGTCAACAACAGCCAGCAGGCGCGCGACCAGATGCGCGACAGCGGCCTGCTGATCGAGAAACTCAGCGTTGAACTGAGCGACGGCCAGACCGCCAAGCGCAATGAAGACGCCAGCCACGCCAAGCAGTTGCTGGCCCTGGCCTCGCTGCTGGTCCTGGTGCTGGGCGTGCTGGCGGCCTGGCTGATCACCCGGCAGATCGTCCTGCCGCTGCGCCAGTCGCTGGCCGCCGCCGCGCGCATCGCCGACGGCGACCTCAGCCAGGAACTGCGCGTCGAGCGCCGCGACGAGCTGGGCCAGCTGCAGGCCAGCATGCAGCGCATGAACCAGTCGCTGCGCGAGCTGATCGGCCGCATCCACGACGGCGTCACCCAGATCGCCAGCGCCGCCGAGGAACTCTCGGCGGTCACCGAGCAGACCAGCGCCGGGGTGAACAACCAGAAGAGCGAGACCGACCAGGTGGCCACGGCCATGACCGAGATGGCCACTACCGTGCTGGAAGTGGCGCGCAACGCCGAGGAAGCCTCGGAAGCCGCCAGCGCCGCGGACCGCGAGGCCGGCGCCGGCGCCCAGGCGGTCAGCGAGGCGGTCGGGCAGATGGACCGCCTGGCCGGCGAGGTGGGCCGCTCCAACGAGGCGGTGCAGCAGCTCAAGCGCGAGAGCGAGAAGATCGGCAGCGTGCTCGACGTGATCAAGGCGGTGGCCGAGCAGACCAACCTGCTGGCCCTCAATGCCGCCATCGAGGCGGCCCGCGCCGGCGACGCCGGGCGCGGCTTCGCCGTGGTCGCCGACGAAGTGCGCGCCCTGGCCCGGCGCACCCAGCAGTCCACCGAGGAGATCGAGGAACTGATCGCCGGCCTGCACAGCGGCACCCAGCAGGCCGTACAGCGCATGGAGAGCAGCCGCGCGCTCACCGACAACACCCTGGAACTGGCGCGCCGCGCCGGCGAGCGGCTGGAGGCCATCACCCGCACCGTCTCCGGCATCCAGTCGATGAACCAGCAGATCGCCGCCGCCGCCGAACAGCAGAGCGCGGTGGCCGAGGAGATCAACCGCAGCGTGCTCAGCGTGCGCGACATCTCCGAGCAGACCGCCGCCGCCAGCGAGGAGACCGCCGCCTCCAGCGTCGAGCTGGCGCGCCTGGGCACCGAGCTGCAGGGCCTGGTCGGCCGTTTCCGCCTCTGAGTCCTCCCCCTCCGGCCCGCCGTCCCGGCGGGCCTTTGCCGACGTAAGAAAAATTACCAATCTGGCACTGAAGTTTCAGACAACATCGCCGATAAGCTATGACGCACACAGATGCGTCCCGAAAAAGTCCCTCGCCTGCACGACAAGAAGAACGACAAAACAGCCTGCATTTCCGGCTTCGGGCCCGTCCCGCGGCCTCGTCTGCCTGGAGTATTCGACATGTACGATTGGCTGGTCCTTCAGCTCGGCCGCATGAACGTCAGCCTCAAGCTCACCGTGGGCTTCGGCATCTGCCTGCTGCTGACCCTGCTGGTGCTGCTCGGCGGCATCCAGGGCCTGAACGAACAGGGCGCCTACAGCGAACGCCTGACGCACATCGGTCAGCTCGACGGCGGCGCCCGCCAGGCGGAACTGGCGCGCCTGCGCTACCAGCTCGAAGGCAGCGCGGAACAGGCCCAGCGCCTGCGCTCGGAACTGGGCGAACTGCAGGCCGGCAGCGAGCGCCTGGCCCGCGACGGCCTCGCCGGGCCCCGCCTCGACACCCTGCGCCAGGCCCTTGCCGACTACGCCCAGGCCGCCGACGACCTGCTGCGCGCCGACCAGCAGCAGCGCGCCCAAGCCAACCCCGGCCTCGACAGCCGTGCCGAAGCCCTGTTCCGCGCCAGCGGCGCCCTGTTCGAAGAAGGGCTGCAGCAGCGCGACGCGGCGGCCAGCCAGGCGCAATGGCACCAAGCGCTGACCGCCCTGTTCGCGCTGTTCTTCGGCGCCCTCTCGGTGTGGGCGATCAACCGCCAGATCGTCCGCCCGCTGCACGAATCCCTCGAACTGGCCGAGCACATCGCCCAGGGCGACCTGTCCCGCGACCTGGGCGGCGACCTGCACCTGCAGCGCCGCGACGAGTTGGGCCAGTTGCAGCGCACCATGCTGCGCATGCGCGACAGCCTGGGCGAGCTGATCGGCCACATCGGCGGCAGCGTCGGCCAGTTGGCCACCGCCGCCGACGAGCTGTCGGCGGTCACCGAGCAGACCCGCGCCGGCGTCGACAGCCAGCGCCTGGAAACCGAGCAGGTGGCCAGCGCCATCGAGGAAATGGCCGCCACCGTGCAGGAAGTGGCGCGCAACGCCGAGCAGGCTTCCGGCGCCGCCCGCCAGGCCGACGCCCAGGCCCGCGACGGCGAGCAGGTGGTCGGCCAGGCCATCGCCCGCATCGACCAGCTGGCCGCCGAGGTGGAACGCTCCACCCAGGCCATGGCGCGCCTGCGCGGCGACAGCGGGAAGATCGGCAGCGTGCTCGACGTGATCAAGTCGGTGGCCGAGCAGACCAACCTGCTGGCCCTCAACGCCGCCATCGAGGCCGCCCGCGCCGGCGAGGCCGGGCGCGGCTTCGCGGTGGTCGCCGACGAAGTGCGCGCGCTGGCCCAGCGCACCCAGCAGTCCACCGCCGAGATCGAGGCGCTGATCGCCGCCCTGCAGCGCGGCGCCGAGGACGCCGCGCAGTGCATGGACGACAGCCGCGAGCTGACCGGCGACTCGGTCGAGCTGACGCGCCGCGCCGGCGACGCGCTGGCCGCCATCGCCCGCAGCGTGGCGCGGATCCAGGACATGAACCTGCAGATCGCCTCCGCCGCCGAACAGCAGAGCAGCGTCGCCGCCGAGATCAGCCGCAGCGTCGGCCAGGTCCGCGACATCGCCGAGCAGTCGGCCGCCGCCAGCCAGCAGACCGCCGCCTCAAGCAACGAACTGGCGCGCCTGGGCAGCGACCTGCAGGGCCAGGTCGGGCGCTTCCGCCTGTAACAGGATTGCAGCGGACAGGAAGGCCGCGCATGGGATAGGCTGGGCTCTCGCCCAACCGGAGAGTGACCATGCGCCCGCTGACCATCGACCTCGACGAACTCGCCGTCGCCCTCGACACCAGCGACATAGAGCACTACCTGGACCTGGGCAGCGGCCAGGTGGTGCCGCTGCTGAGCGACTCCCCCGACCCGGACCTGCTGCTCCTACTGGAGCAGGACCCGGAGCGCCTGCTGCCGATCGAGCCGCTGAGCAGCCGCGAATCCCTGGAACTGATGCGCGACTTCCTCCGCGAAGTCGGCGAACCCCACGCCTACGCCGCCATGGCCTCGGCCCTGGAAGGGCGCAAGCCGTTCAAGGCCTTCCGCCACGTGCTCATGGGCTACCCCGACCTGCTCCAGGCCTGGTACGACTACCAGGCCGAACGCCTGCGCGAATGCGCCCTGGACTGGCTGGCCGACCACGACATCCGCCCGGCCGGGCAAGGCGCCGCGTTGTAGGGACGCTCTTCGTAGGATGGGTTGAGCTTGCGATACCCATCGGACCATGGCGATGGGTATCGCTCCGCTCAACCCATCCTACGATGTCGACGCAACCCCACCCACGCCATTCCCCTGTAGGAGCGCGCCCTGCGCGCGAATCGCGGGCAGGGCCCGCTACAATTCCAGGGAGGCACGGTCGTAGGAGCGGACCTTGTCCGCGATAGCCGGACGTCCCGGCGCGATTCGCGGATGAGATCCGCAACCCCACCCGCGCCATTCCCCTGTAGGAGCGCGCCCTGCGCGCGAATCGCGGGCAGGGCCCGCTCCTACAATTCCCGGGAGGCACGGTCGTAGGAGCGGACTTTGTCCGCGATAGCCGGACGTCCCGGCGCGATTCGCGGATGAGATCCGCTCCTACGCCACCCCACCCGCGCCATTCCCCTGTAGGAGCGCGCCCTGCGCGCGAATCGCGGGCAGGGCCCGCCTACAATTCCAGGGAGGCACGATCGTAGCGGACCTTGTCCGCGATAGCCGGACGTCCCGGCGCGATTCGCGGATGAGATCCGCTCCTACGCAACCCCACCCGCGCCATTCCCCTGTAGGAGCGCGCCCTGCGCGCGAATCGCGGGCAGGGCCCGCTCCTACGAAGAGCACCCCGGCATGGCCTGCAGGACAAAAATCGCCGGGCTCCACAAACGAGAACGCCGCCCCGAGGGGCGGCGTTTTCGTAGGCATGGGCCTCAGCCCTTGGGCTGCGCCTTGGACTGCTTCTGCGCGGTGCTTTCCTGCCAGCCGCCGCCGAGCGCCTTGTACAGGTTCACCTCGCTGGTGAGCTGGTTCAGGCGGTCGGTGATCAGCTGCTGCTGGGCGCTGAACAGCGAGCGCTGGGCGTCGAGCAGGGTCAGGTAGTTGTCCACGCCGGTGCGATAGCGCTTCTCGGCCAGGCGGTAGTAGTCCTCGCTGGCCTTGACCAGGGCGCGCTGGGCGGTCAGCTGCTCACCATAGGTGCCCCGTGCGGCCAGGCCGTCGGCGACTTCCGAGAAGGCGGTCTGGATGGCCTTCTCGTACTGCGCGACGTAGATGTTCTTCTGCACCTTGGCCAGGTCCAGGCTGGCCTTCAGGCTGCCGGCGTTGAAGATCGGCAGGCTGATGGACGGCTTGAACAGCCAGGTGCCGGAACCCGCGTCGAACAGGCCGGACAGGTCCGGGCTCAGGCTGCCCGCGTTGGCGGTCAGGCTGATGCTCGGGAAGAAGGCCGCCCGCGCCGCGCCTATGTTGGCGTTGGCCGCCTTGAGCTGGTGCTCGGCTTCCAGCACGTCCGGGCGCCGCTGCAGCAGGTCCGAGGGCAGGCCCGCCGGCACCTGGGCCAGCACCTGCTGCTCCAGGTCCATGCCTTGCGGCAGGTCGGCCGGCACGCCGCTGCCCAGCAGCAGGGTCAGGGCGTTCTGGTCCTGGGCCACCAGGCGGGTGTACTGCGCCAGGGTCGCCCGCGCGCTTTCCACCGAGGTCTGCGCCTGGCGCAGGTCCAGGGCCGAGGCGACGCCGACCTCGTTGCTGCGCTTGGTCAGGTCGTAGGTCTTCTGGTAGGTGGCCAGGGTGTCGCGGGTCAGCTTCAGCTGGGCCTGGTCGGCGCGCAGCGTCAGGTAGGCGTTGGCGACGTTGGCCACCAGCGCGGTCTGGGTGCTGCGGCGCGCCTCTTCGGTCGCCAGGTACTGCTCGAGGGCCTCATCGCGCAGGCTGCGCAGGCGGCCGAACAGGTCCACTTCCCAGGCGGTGACGCCCAGGGTGGCGCCGTACTGGCTGCTGATCATGTCGTTGCCGGTGGTCGACACCCGCTCCGGCAGGCGCTGGCGCGAGCCGCTCACGTCGGCGCTCACCGCCGGGAACAGCTCGGCGCGCTGGATGCGGTACTGCGCCTGGTAGGCCTCGACGTTCAGCGCGGCGACGCGCAGGTCGCGGTTGTTGTCCAGGGCCACTTCGACCAGGCGGCGCAGTTGCGGGTCGCTGAAGAAGCTCTGCCAGTCGAGGTCCGCGGCGGTCGCGCCGCCGCCCTGGGCGCCGGCATAGGCCGGGCCCTGGGGGTAGGCCTGGGCTACCGGCGCCTCGGGGCGCTGGTAGTCCGGGATCAGCGAACAGCCGGACAGCGCGGCGGTCGCCAGGGCCAGGCTGAGTAAGGACTTTCTCATATCAATGCCCCTTCTCGGTGGTCGCCTGTTCCTTGGACGCCTTGTCCTTGAACAGGGTGCTGACCACCACGTAGAACAACGGCACCCAGAAGATCGCCAGCACGGTCGCGGTGACCATGCCGCCGATCACGCCGGTACCGATGGCGTGCTGGCTGCCGGAGCCGGCGCCGCTGGAAATCGCCAGCGGCACCACGCCGAGGATGAACGCCAGCGAGGTCATGACGATCGGGCGCAGACGCATGCGGCAGGCCTCGATGGCCGCGTCGACGATGTGCTTGCCCTCGCGCTCGTGCAGTTCCTTGGCGAACTCCACGATGAGGATGGCGTTCTTCGCCGACAGGCCGATGGTGGTGAGCAGGCCGACCTTGAAGAACACGTCGTTGGACAGCCCGCGCATCGAGGTGGCCAGCAGCGCACCGATGATCCCCAGGGGCACCACCAGCATCACCGAGAACGGGATCGACCAGCTCTCGTACAGCGCCGCCAGGCAGAGGAACACCACGATGGCCGAGAGCACGAACAGCGAGGTGGTCTGCGAGCCGGCCAGGCGTTCCTCGTAGGACAGGCCGGTCCAGGAGTAGCCGATGCCCTTGGGCAGTTGCTGGACGATCTCTTCCACCGCCGCCATGGCCTCGCCGGTACTGCGGCCCGGGGCCGGCTCACCGAGGATTTCCATGGCCGGCACGCCGTTGTAGCGCGCCAGCTTCGGCGAGCCGTAGGCCCACTTGCCGGTGGCGAAGGCGGTGAAGGGCACCATCTCGCCGCTGCTGTTGCGCACGTACCACTTGGCCAGGTCTTCCGGGCTCATGCGCGCACCGGGTTCGCCCTGGGCGTACACCTTCTTCACCCGGCCGCGGTCGATGAAGTCGTTGATGTACTTCGAACCCCAGGCGATGGAGATGGTGCTGTTGATGTCCGCCAGCGAAATGCCCAGCGCACTGGCCTTCTCGTCGTCGATCAGCAGCTGGTACTGCGGCTCGTCGTTCAGGCCGTTGGGGCGCACGCGCTGCAGCACGGGGTTCTGCGCGGCGAGCTGGAGGAACTGGTTGCGCGCCTGCATCAGCGCGTCGTGGCCGACGCCCGCCTGGTCCTGCAGGTAGATGTCGAAGCCGGTGGCATTGCCCAGCTCCAGCACCGCCGGCGGGGCGAAGGCGAAGACCATCGCGTCCTTGATGCTGAAGAAGTACTGCTGGGCGCGCTGGGCCACGGCGAACACGCTGTTCTCCGAGCCGGGGCGCTCTTCCCAGGGCTTCATCATGATGAAGGCCATGCCCGAGCTCTGGCCGCGGCCGGCGAAGTTGAAGCCGGTCACGGTGAACACCGAGCTGACCGCCTGGCCTTCCTTGTCCAGCAGGTACTCGCGCATGTGGTCGACCACCTTCTGCGTGCGCTCGGCGGTGGAGCCCGGCGGCGTCTGCACCTGGGCGAAGAGCACGCCCTGGTCCTCGTCGGGGAGGAAGGAGGTGGGGATGCGGGTGAACAGCCAGGCCATGCCGATGACGATGACCACGTACAGCAGCAGGTACGGCGAGCGGTGCTTGAGGATCGAGGTCACGCCACGCTCGTAGCCGTGGGTGGTGTCGATGAACTTGCGGTTGAACCAGCCGAAGAAGCCACGCTTGTGCTCGCCGTGGTCGCCCTTCTCGATGGGCTTGAGCATCGTGGCGCACAGCGCCGGGGTGAGGATCAGCGCCACCAGCACCGACAGGGCCATGGCCGAGACGATGGTGATGGAGAACTGCCGGTAGATCACCCCGGTGGAGCCGCCGAAGAAGGCCATCGGCAGGAACACCGCCGAGAGCACCATGGCGATGCCCACCAGCGCGCCCTGGATCTGGCCCATGGACTTGCGCGCCGCCTCCTTGGGCGGCAGGCCTTCCTCGGCCATCACCCGCTCGACGTTCTCCACCACCACGATGGCGTCGTCCACCAATAGGCCGATGGCCAGCACCATGCCGAACATGGTCAGGGTGTTGATCGAGAAGCCGAACGCCGCCAGCACGCCGAAGGTGCCCAGCAGCACCACCGGCACGGCGATGGTCGGGATCAGGGTGGCGCGGAAGTTCTGCAGGAACAGGTACATCACCAGGAACACGAGGAGGATCGCCTCGCCGAGGGTCTTGACCACTTCATGGATGGAAGCGGAGACCACCGGGGTGGTGTCGTACGGGTAGACCACCTTCATGCCCTCGGGCATGAACTCCTGCAGGCGGCCGATGGTGGCGCGTATCGCCTTGGCGGTGTCCAGCGCGTTGGCGCCGGTGGCCAGCTTGATGGCGATACCCGAGGCCGGCTTGCCGTTGAACTGCGCGTTGATGCTGTAGTCCTGGCCGCCGAGGCCCACCTGGGCGACGTCCTTCAGGCGCACCTGGGAGCCGTCGGTGTTGACCTTGAGCAGGATGTCGCCGAACTGCTCGGCGGTCTGCAGGCGGGTCTTGCCGATGATGGTCGCGTTGAGCTGCTGCCCCGGCAAGGCGGGCAGGCCGCCCAGCTGGCCGGAGGAGATCTGCACGTTCTGCGCCTGCACCGCGGTGACGATGTCGTTGGGCGTCAGCTGGTAGCTGTTGAGCTTGGCCGGGTCCAGCCAGATGCGCATGGCGTACTGCGAACCGAACACCTGGAAGTCGCCCACGCCAGCGGTACGCGACAGCGGGTCCTGGATGTTGGAGACGATGTAGTTCGACAGGTCTTCCTTGGTCAGGCTGCCGTCTTCGGAGACGATGCCGACGACCATCAGGAAGTTCTTCACCGCCTTGGTCACGCGGATGCCCTGCTGCTGCACTTCCTGCGGCAGCAGCGGCGTGGCCAGCTGCAGCTTGTTCTGCACCTGGACCTGGGCGATGTCCGGGCTGGTGCCCTGGTCGAAGGTCACGGTGATGGTCATGCTGCCGTCGGCGTTGCTCTCCGAGGAGATGTAGCGCAGATGGTCGAGACCGTTCATCTGCTGCTCGATCACCTGGACCACCGTGTCCTGCACGGTTTCCGCGGAGGCACCCGGGTAGCTGACCTGGATGGCGATCGCCGGCGGGGCGATGGCCGGGTACTGGTTCACCGGCAGCGAGAGGATCGACAACCCGCCCGCCAGCATGATCACCAGGGCTATAACCCAGGCGAAGATAGGCCGGTCAATGAAAAACTTCGACATTGCGAAACCCCTTGGTTAACCCTGGCTGTCCGAGGCGGCGGGCTTGCCGGCCTCAGGCGCGGGGGCGACGTTCTTCGCCGGCACGGCCTTGGCCTTGGCGCCGGGCTGGACGTACTGCAGGCCTTCGGTGATCAGGCGGTCGCCGGGCTTCAGGCCCTCGGTGACCAGCCAGTAGGCGCCGACGGTGCGGTCGGTCTTGATGTTGCGCAGCTCGACCTTGTCGTCGGCGCCCAGCACCAGGGCGGTGGGCTGGCCGCGCAGGTCGCGGGTGACGCCCTGCTGGGGCGCGAGGATGGCCTTGTCCTTCACCCCTTCCTGCAGCACGGCATGCACGAACATGCCCGGCAGCAGCTCATGCCTGGGGTTGGGGAACACCGCGCGGATGGTCACCGAGCCGGTGCCCTGGTCCACCGATACCTCGGAGAACTCCAGCTTGCCTTCCAGCGGGTAGGCCGAACCGTCCTCGAGGAACAGCTTGACCTTGGCCGCGTTGTCGCCGGCCTTCTGCAAGTTGCCGGCGGCCAGCTCGCGGCGCATGCGCAGCAGCGAAGTGGAGGGCTGGGTGACGTCGACGTAGATGGGGTCCAGTTGCTGCACCGTGGCCATGGCGGTGGCCTGGCCGTTGGTCACCAGCGCGCCCTCGGTCACCGCCGAGCGGCCGATGCGCCCGGAGATGGGCGACAGCACCTTGGTGTAGCGCAGGTTGATCTGCGCCTGGTCGACGGCGGCCTTGGCCTGCAGCGCGGCGGCCTGGGCATCGGCGTACTGCTGCTTGCTCACCGCCTCGTCGGCCACCAGCAGCTTGTAGCGCTCGGCCTGCTGCTGGGTGGACATCAGGTTGGCCTTGGCGCTCTGGTAGGTGGCTTCGTAGGTGGCCGGGTCGATCTGGTACAGCTGCTGGCCTTCCTTGACGTCGCTGCCTTCCTTGAACAGGCGCTTGAGAATGATGCCGTTGACCTGCGGCCGGACTTCGGCCACCCGGAACGCCGTGGTGCGGCCGGGCAGCTCGGTGCTCAGCGGCACCGTCTGGGCCTGCAGGGTCACCACGCCGACCTCGGGGGTCTGCGCCTGCTGCGGGGCCTCGTTCTTGCCGCAACCGGCAAGGGTAGCCATGGCGACGAGCAGGGCCGGAACCAGGGCGCGCTTGGCTGGCGTTCGTTGCATATCGTTGTCCTCGTAAGCGAAAGCATCCGGCACCACGGCGGCAGCCGGGCCGGAAAGGCTGGCAAAATACTTACATTCAGGTTTGTTTGTAAACGACCGAAAGCCTTGTCGGTAACCACCTGAAACGTTTTAGCCCATGGCGGGCGCTTCAGACGATTCCCATTCGGCGTGAGCGGCTTGTCATAAAGTTGATAGCGTCAACTAAAATAAGGAAAATGAATCGGCCGATCAATCGGCTTTACATTCCGTTTACCCCGTCCAGGCCATGACCCGTCCCGTGAATCCCGACCTGCCAGAGAACCTGATGGCGCTCTTCGAGCATCTGCGCAACCAGCTGCAGATGGGCCTGCTCGCCCAGGGCATCGACCTGGCGCCGCCGGACATCCGCCTGCTGGAGCTGATCGCCGAGGCCGAGGGCCTCATCAACCTGCAGGACGTCGGCCGGCAGATGTGCCGCGACAAGGCGCTGATCACCCGCAAGGTCCGCGAGATGGAGAGCCGCGGCCTGGTCCGTCGCGAGCGCAACCCGGGGGACCAGCGCAGCTTCCAGCTGTTCCTCACCGAGGCCGGCAAGGTCGTCCATGCCCAGGCCCAGGCAATTCTCGCATGCACCCATGACAGGCTCTTTGCACCGCTGGATGCCGAGGAGCAGCGCTGCATGGCGCACCTGCTGCAACGCTGCCTGGACGCCCAGGAAGAGCTGCCGCAGTAACGAAAACGCCGGCTTGCGCCGGCGTTTCGCTGCAACCGCGTCTTATTGACGCACACCCTCTACCGACAGCGTCAGCTCGACTTCCTGGGAAGCCGGGCCGAGGTCGCGCTGGATGTTGAAGTCCTTCAGCTTCAGGGTGGTGGTGCCGAGGAAGCCGGCGCGGTAGCCGCCCCACGGATCGTCGCCCTGGCCGACCAGCTCGGCCTTGATGGTGACCGGCTTGGTCACGCCGTTGAGGGTCAGGTTGCCGGTGATCTCGGCGTTCTTGCCGTCGGCCTTGACGCCGGTGGACTCGAAGGTCGCGGTGGGGTTCTTCGAGACGTTGAGGAAGTCGCCGCTGCGCAGGTGCTTGTCACGTTCGGCGTGGTTGGTGTTCACGCTGTTGGTGTTGATGGTCACCTTGACCTTGTCGGCGGCCGGGTTCTTCTCGTCGAAGGTGAAGGCGCCGTCGAAGTCGTCGAAGCGGCCGTACAGCCAGCTGTAGCCCAGGTGCTTGATGCGGAACTCGATGAAGGCGTGCTGGCCTTCCTTGTCGATCTTGTAGTCGGCGGCCATGGCCTGGCCGGCGCTGAACAGGGCGGTACCCAGGGCCAGGGCGGCGAAGGTCTTCTTCAGCATGGTGATCTCCATATGGTGCTAGGTGGGGTCAATCCGTGGAACGGCCGAGCATGCGCGTGAGGGTCGCATCGCGGTCGAGGAAATGGTGTTTGAGCGCCGCCAGGGCGTGCAGTACGGCGAAGACCACCAGGGCCCAGGCCAGGTACAGGTGGATGGCGCCGGCGGTGTCGGCCTGCTCGGGCAGCCCGCTCAGGGTCGCCGGCACGTCGAACCAGCCGAACACGCTGATGGGTTTGCCCTCGGCGGTGGAAATCAGGTAACCGGCGACGATCACCGCGATCAGCAGCCCGTACAGCGCCAGGTGGCCGAGCTTGCTGGCCTTGCGCGTCAGCGCGCCATGGTTGGCCGGGGCCGGCGGCGGCGGGCTGAGGAAGCGCCAGGCGATGCGCACGATCAGGGCGATGGCCAGCAGGATGCCGATGCTCTTGTGGATTTCCGGGGCGCGGTGGTACCAGGTGTCGTAGTAGTCCAGCTCGCGCATCCACAGGCCCAGGCCGAACAGGCCGAAGACCACCAGAGCGCTGCCCCAGTGCAGGAAGAGACTGACCAGACCATAACGGGAGGGCGAATTACGCCATTGCATCGAAAGGTTTCCTGATAAAGCCGGAGCATCAAGACTAGCGGCAAAACGATCGGATAAAAGTGGAAATTACTGCTTTGAAACATCGATTCACAAGATAGCTTCGCTGGCTAACGAGCATTCCAGAGCCTTCTGTGCCTCGTTCGAGATAACACCCCGGGCGCGGGAATTATTCGCCGCCAAAGAAAAAGGGGCGCTGGAAGGCGCCCCTTTTTCACAGGCAGTGGCGGGAACCGCGGCTCAGAACATGTCGGTGAACCAGGAGAACGCGCCCTTCTTCTTGCCCTCGCCCGCGGCCGGCGCCGCCGGCGCTTCGCTGGCCTTGGCCGGCGCGGGGATGCTGACGGTCTTGCCGTCGGCCAGGTCGCGCAGTTGCGCGGCGGCGCGCTTGCCGCTGCGCAGGGCGCCCTCGATGGTGCCCGGGTAGAGCGCGTCGGTGTGCTCGCCGGCGAAGGCGACGCGCGGCAGCGGCTGTTCCCAGGCGCGCCAGAAGCGGCTGATCTGCCCCGGGCCGTAGGCCAGGTAGGAGCCGCCAGTGCTGACATCGGTGCTGTAGCGGCGCATTTCGTAGCCGGAATAGGCGCCGCGCATCTTCGGGTAGTACTTGTTCATGCGGATCAGCACCTGGTCGACCATCTGCCGGTCGCCGAAGGCCTGCAGCACCCGGGCGTTGTCGCCGGAGAGGTTGATCAGCACGTTGGCGCCGCCCTTGAGCGCGGGCTCGACCCAGATCATGCCCAGGCCCTGGTCGCTGTAGATCTCGCCGGACAGGCGCGACTTGTCGTCCCACACCGGGCGCTTGAACTTCAGCAGGATCTGGTCGCGCCAGCCGTAGTTGGTGTTCTTCAGCGCTTCCTGCTGCCTGGCGTTGAGCCCCGGGGTCAGCTGGATCTGGGCCAGGGCGCGCAGCGGCACGGCGAGCACCACGTAGTCGGCGCTGTAGCCGGTGCTGCCGGCCTTGACGGTGACGCCGTCCTTGTCCTGCACGATGGCGCTGACGCGGGCGTTGGTCTTGATGGTCTTCAACTGCTTGACGAAGGCCTGGGCCAGCACCTGGCTGCCGCCCGGCAGGCGCGCAGCGCGCAAGTCGCGGTCGTCGACGTTGCGGTACACCCGGCCCTGCTGGGCGAGGTACAGCAGCGACAGGCGCGAGGGCTCGTCATAGTGCGAGCGGATGCGCTGGTTGACCAGCAGGCGCGCGGTCGGCGACAGGTTCAGCTTGTCCAGCCAGCGGGCGACGTTGAGCTGGTCGAGGGCGAAGAGGGTCTTGTTGGCCAGCGGGTCGAGCGGGTCGTCGATGGACGCCGAGAGATCGTTCAGCGACTTCTCGAAGCGCTCCAGGTCGGCGGCCACGGCGGGCATCTTCTGCTTCAGGTCGGCGGAGCTGTAGTAGACGCCGTCGATCAGGTAGCTGGGGGTACGCACGAATTCCGGCGCCGGCACCGCTTTCAGCTTGAGGGTGTCCAGGTAGCCGTTGAGGGTCGGCTGGGCCTTGGCGTTGCCCAGCCATTCGCTGGTGGCCAGGCCCGAGCGCCCGCCGATCTGCGGCTTGGCCTCCAGCAGGGTGACCTGCCAGCCCGACTGCTGCAGTTCATAGGCGGCGCTGAGGCCCGCCAGCCCGCCGCCGACCACGATCGCGGTCGGCTGTTTGTCCTTGCCCAGCGCGAACGCGCTGAACGCCGCCAGCGCCAGCAGCGAGGCCGCGCGCAGCCATCGAATCTTCATCGTGCATCCCCCAACATGGTGCGAAGGCGCGCAGCATACGCCAGCGCCCAGTGGCCGGCCAGATGCCACCCTCTGCCGTGTGTCGCGGCGCGCGCCTTGTCCGTCCATGTCCCATTGCATAGGCTTGCCCGACGACTTCAAGAGGAGACCTTCCATGGGCCTGAACGCCGAGTGGATGCAGCGCGACCTGGAGGTGCTCTGGCACCCCTGCACCCAGATGAAAGACCACGAGCGCCTGCCGGTCATCCCCATCCGCCGCGGCAAGGGCGTGTGGCTGGAGGACTTCGAGGGCAAGCGCTACCTGGACGCGGTCAGCTCCTGGTGGGTGAACGTCTTCGGCCACGCCAACCCGCGCATCAACCAGCGCATCAAGGACCAGGTCGACCAGCTGGAGCACGTGATCCTCGCCGGCTTCACCCATGCGCCTGTGGTCGAGCTGTCCGAGCGCCTGGTGCGCCTCACGCCCGAGGGCCTGTCGCGGGTGTTCTACGCCGACAACGGCTCCTCGGGCATCGAGGTGGCGCTGAAGATGAGCTACCACTACTGGCAGAACTGCGGCCAGCCGGCGAAGAAGCGCTTCGTCACCCTGACCAACAGCTACCACGGCGAGACCGTGGCGGCGATGTCGGTTGGCGACGTGGCACTGTTCACCGAGACCTACAAGTCGCTGCTGCTGGACACCCTCAAGGTGCCCAGCCCGGACTGCTACCTGCGCGCCGAGGGCGAGAGCTGGGAAGCCCATTCGCGGGCCATGTTCGAGCACATGGAGCGCACCCTGGAACAGCATCACCGGGAAGTCGCCGCTGTCATCGTCGAGCCGCTGATCCAGGGCGCCGGCGGCATGCGCATGTACCACCCGGTGTACCTCGAGCTGCTGCGCGAGGCCTGCGACCGCTACGGCGTGCACCTGATCCACGACGAGATCGCCGTCGGCTTCGGCCGCACCGGCACCATGTTCGCCTGCGAGCAGGCCAGCATCACCCCGGACTTCCTGGTGCTGTCCAAGGCGCTGACCGGCGGCTACCTGCCGATGGCCGCGGTGCTGACCACCGACAAGGTCTACCAGGCCTTCTACGACGACTACGCCACCCTGCGCGCCTTCCTGCATTCGCACACCTACACCGGCAACCCGCTGGCCTGCACCGCGGCCCTGGCGACCCTCGACATCTTCGAGCAGGACAACGTGATCGAGGCCAACAAGGCCCTGGCCGCGCGCATGGCCTCGGCCACCGCGCACCTGGCCGACCACCCCCACGTGGCCGAGGTCCGCCAGACCGGCATGGCCCTGGCCATCGAGATGGTCCAGGACAAGGCCAGCCGCGCAGCCTACCCCTGGCAGGAGCGCCGCGGCCTGAAGGTCTACCAGCACGCCCTGGAACGCGGCGCCATGCTGCGCCCGCTGGGCAACGTGGTGTACTTCCTGCCGCCCTACGTGATCACCCCGGAGGAAATCGACTTCCTCGCCGAAGTGGCCAGCGAAGGCATCGACATCGCCTGCCGGGACTCGGTGAGCGTGGCGGTCAGCGGGTTGTACCCGGATCATCGGGATCCGGGCTAGCGGCTGAGAGCCGAGAAGAGCGCTGGAGGCCGAAGGCTGGACGAAATGCAAAGCGGGCTGCACCATGCCGCTCTTCGTTCAGCCTCCAGCCTTCAGCGGCTTTGTTTCCTATGCGCCTTTCCCGCTTCTTCATCGACGCCCCCCTCGCCCTCGGCCAGCACGAGCTGCCCGAGGCCCAGGCCCATTACATCGGCCGCGTGCTGCGGCATGCCGCCGGCGATGCCGTGCAGTTGTTCGACGGCTCCGGCCAGGAATTCCTCGGCGAACTGGTGGAAGTAGGCAAGAAGAACGTGCGCGTGGAGTTGCGCGAAAGCTTCGCCGGCCTGGCCGAGTCGCCGCTGCGCCTGCACCTGGGCCAGGGCCTGTCGCGCGGCGAGCGCATGGACTGGGCGATCCAGAAGGCCACCGAACTGGGCGCCGCGCGGATCACCCCGATCGTCAGCGAACGCTGCGAAGTGCGCCTGAAGGACGAACGCGCCGACAAGCGCACCGCCCACTGGCGCCAGATCGCCATCAGCGCCTGCGAACAATGCGGCCGCTCGGTGCTGCCGCAGATAGACGCGCCCATCAGCCTCGCCGAATGGCTGCAGGCCACCGAAGCGGACCTCAAGCTGGTCCTGCACCCGGTGGCCGAGCCTCTGGCCAGCCACGCCCGCCCGGGCAGCCTGGCCTTCCTCATCGGCCCGGAAGGCGGCCTGAGCGACGCCGAGGTGGAACAGGCCAGGGCCGCCGGCTTCCACGCCGCCCGCCTGGGCCCGCGGGTGCTGCGCACCGAGACCGCGCCGGTGGTGGCACTGAGCGTGGCGCAGCAGCTGTGGGGCGATTTCTGAGGTAGCCGGCGGAACCTTCGGCTATCGCGGACAAGGTCCTGCGACCGTGCCTCCCCGGCCCCATCGTGGCGGGCCATGCCCGCGGTTCGCGCGCAGGGCGCGCTCCTACAGGGGAACGCCGCGGCTGGCGCAGCCTAGGAGCGGACTCCGTCCGCGATATCCCGGAACCGGCCCGTCGGCCGGATCGCGGATGAATCCGCTCCTACAGGTGGGTTCGAAGCCCCGTAGGATGGGTTGAGCGAAGCGATACCCATCGCCGTAGCGATTGGCGCGCCAGACGCGCGCCCTCAAAGCCCGCGCAGCGCCAATCCGGCCAGGCCGAGCAGCAGCAGGCCGCAGCCGGCGTAGCTGACGCGGTGCCAGAACAGCGAGGTGTTGCGCCGCAGCCAGTCCACCAGGCCGGCGCAGAGGAAGCACCAGATCAGCGACGAGAGCATGAAACCGGCGAAGAACACCAGCGACTGCGCCTGGCTCGGGGCGCCTTCGACGATGCCGGCCAGGGCGCTGCCCAGCGCGCCCCAGTAGACCACGTTCTTCGGGTTGGACAGCGAGATGGCCGCCCCGGAGGCGAAGGCGTTGCCGGCGCTGGTGGCCGCCTCCAGGTCGTCCAGCGGCGGGCGCCAGGCGTCGCGCAGGCCCTGGATGCCGAGCCAGGCCAGGTAGCCGGCGCAGGCCAGGGTCAGCGGCACGCGCACTTGTTCATGGGCCAGCAGCAGGGCCAGGCCTGTCAGCCCGAGCAAGGCCCAGACCGCATCGCCGATCAATGAACCCAACTGCACCAGCAGCGCCGGACGGAAGCCGCCGGTCAGGCCACGGCGCAGGGTTTCGCTGAACACCGCCCCCGGCGAGATGTTGAAGGCGAAGCCGAACAGCAGGGCGGCAAGGAAGATGGCGAGCATGGGGCGGAACTCCGGAAAGCGGGAATGCGCCTATTCTCCCCAGGCGATGGCGGAAAAACTTGAACCGGATTGCGCCGCTTCAGCCGCGCAGCGTGCGCTGGTAGCGGCCGGGGCTGATGCCGTAGGCGCTGCGGAAGTGACGGGTCAGGTGGCTCTGGTCGGCAAAACCCAGGGCATGGGCGGCATCGCCCACGGCGACGCCTGCCCGCAGCAGCGCCAGCGCGCGCCGGGTGCGCAGTTGCATGGCCCACTGCCGCGGACTCATCCCGGTGTGCTGCTTGAAGGCCCGCAGCAGGTGGAACCTGGAGACCTGCACCTGTTGCGCCATGGCCTCCAGGCTCAGCGGCTCGGCGAGGTTGGCGGCGAGCAGTTCCTGCAGGCGCTCCACCGGACGCCGGCCCAAGGCCGCCGTCTGCGGCGGGCGGGTGCCCGCGTGCCGCGCCAGCTCGGCCAGCACCAGGGTCAGGCGCTCCTCACCGCGCTCGCGCAGGAAGGTATCGCCGGACAGGGCCAGTTCCACCGCACGGGCCAGTTCCCCCGCCAGTTGCGGGTGCGCCAGGAGCGGCCGCTCGAAGGCCAGGCGCTGCAGGCCAAGGCTGGCGGCCAGCATGCTTTCCGGCAGGTAGAGGCTGACGAAGCGCCAGGGTTGGCCGTCGGCGGCGCCGCCGCCCTGGATCTGCCCCGGGTTATAGAGAGTGATGTCGCCGGCGCCGGCCTGGAAGCTGCGGCCGTCCAGCCAGATGTCCTCGCTGCCGCAGAGGTTGGCGCTGATGACGAATTCGTCGTGGCTGTGCTTGTCGAAGCGGTGCCCGCTCAGCGCCGCGCTGGCCACTTCGCAGCCATCGCCCAGCCAGGCGTGACGCAGCGCCATGGCCGGGGGCTCAGATCAGCCCGGCGTCGGCGAGCTTCTGCTCCAGCGCCACCAGGTCGGGGATGCGCACCAGGTCGTCGCCGACGCTCACCGCCGCCAGTTCCAGCGGCGCCAGCTCGGCCTCGGCGCGAGGCAGCTCGGGACCGACCTTGAGCGAACGCGGGATGCCCTGGGCCAGCAGCGCCAGGAACTTCACGTGGGGCCGTCCGCCCAGGGCGTTGAGGACGATGACCCGCGCCCCCGGCCCGACCTGGGCCGCGCCGCCGGAAGCCGCCTCGAAGGACAGCAGCGGCAGGCGCAGGTCGCGCCAGGCCACCTGGCCCAGGTACCAGGCCGGCAGGCCCGGCTGCGCCTGGGGCGCGCGGTAGGCGATCAGTTCGGCCACGGCCACGTTGGGCAGCAGCAGGGTGCGGTCGGCCAGGGGCACCAGCAGCCCGGTCAGGCTGGCGGGCGCCTCGTCGGCGCCGAGGTTGGCCGGGGTGCCGTTCACAGGGGCTTCCTGCGGCAAGGAAAGATCACTCATGACTCCACTCCAGTGGCCGCACACTGCGCGGCCAGGTGTTCGACCAGGGCCGCGGCGAGTTCGCGCGGGTCGGCCGAGAAGGTACTGTAGCCGCCCTCGCGCAGGCTGTCGGGCATGCTCGAGCAGGCGCAGCCGTCCGCGCGCTGCGTCCAGATCTCGGCGCCCTGGCGGCGCACGTAGGCGGCCGCGGCGCTGCCGTCGCTGCACATGCCGCTGAAGACTATCACCCCGCAGCGGCTGCCGAACTGCTGGGCGAGGTTGAGCATCATCTGATCGATGGACGGGCTGTAGGGCTCCGGCCAGGCCCGCTGGCCCAGGCGCATGCGGCCATCCTCGGCGAAGCCCAGCTCGTGCTGCACCGGCACCACCACCACTTCGCCGCAGCGCAGCCAGTCGGCGTCGCGGGCGAGGTTGACGCGCCACTGGCTATGCCGCCCCACCGCCTGCGGCAGGCTCTGCTCGAACGACGGGGCGATGTGCTGGGCATAGAGGAAGGCCAGCGGCAGGCCGCCCGGCAGCGCATCGAGGAACGCCTTGACCGCCGCCGGGCCACCCAGGGATGCGGCCAGCAGCCAGACCTGGCGCGCCGGCTCGCCCACCTGCAGCGGCGAGGCCGCCAGGTCGTCGGGCAAGGCGATGCGGTTCGGCCGCTGGGCCTCGCTCAGCAGCGCCTCCAGGCTCTGGCCGACATTGGCGCTGGGGTCGCCCACCAGGCGCCGCAGCTTGCCCACCAGGCGCCGTTCCCAGCGCGGGTAATGCTCGGAAAGCCGCTCGGGGGCATGGCCCTCGCCGAACAGCACCGGCACCTGGGCCTGCTCCAGCAGGTTGTCGAGCAGCGGCGTGTCCTCCTGCTGGGCCAGGTCGACCAGCCACAGGTCGGTCTCGCAGGCGGCCAGCTGAGCCTCGTCCAGGCGCCCGGGGTCGGCGTTGAGCACCACCTGGTAGCCATGCCCGGCCAGCGCCTGCTGCAGCACGTGGCGCTGCAGCGAGGTGTCGGCGATGATCGCGATCCTTGCGCCGCTCTGCTCAGGCATGGGCGGTCACCAGCGCCTGGATGCTGTCGAGCAGCTCGGACTCCTGGTAGGGCTTGCCCAGGTAGCGGTTGACGCCGATGGCCAGGGCCCGCTCGCGGTGCTTCTCGCCGGTGCGCGAGGTGATCATGATGATCGGCAGGTCCTTCAGGCGCTCGTCGTGGCGCACCAGGGTGGCCACCTCGAAGCCGTCCATGCGCGGCATCTCGATGTCCAGCAGCATGATGTCGGGTTTGTGTTCCTGCAGCTGGGCAATGGCGTCCACCCCGTCCTTGGCGGTCAGCACGTTCATGCCGTTGCGTTCCAGCAGGCGGCTGGTGACCTTGCGCACGGTGACCGAGTCGTCCACCACCATGACCAGGGTCGGGCGCTGCTGCTCGCTGTCCGCCTGCGGCGCATTGGGCAGCGCGCGGCGCGGCTGGGCATGCAGGGCGAGGCTGGCCAGGCGGGCGCGGATGGTCGCCAGCAGGTCGAGGATCACCACCACGCGGCCGTCGCCGAGGATGGTCGCCCCGGAGATGCCGCTGACCCCGGCGAACTGCGCGCCCAGGCTCTTCACCACGATCTCGCGGGAGCCGGCCAGGGCGTCCACCTGCACCGCCACCGCGTGTTCCGCGGAGCGCACCAGGATCACCGGCAACGGCAGCGACTGGCCCACCAGCTTGGGCTGCTGGCCGTTGTTCAGCAGATCGCCCAGGTATTTCAGCTCGTAGTCCTGCCCGGCATATTCGAAGTGTGGCGCATGGCCCTGCTTGCCGCCCTCCTCGTAGAGGGCCTCCAGCTCGTAGGGCGAGACGCGCACGATGCCCTCGATGGTGTTCAGCGGCACGGCGTACAGGTCCTCGCCGGAAAGCACCATGAGCGCGCGGTTCACCGATACGGTGAAGGGCAGGCGGATGGCGAAGCGGGTGCCCTGCCCCGTCTCCGAGTGGATGCTCATGGAACCGCCGAGCTGCTTGACCTCGGCGTTGACCACGTCCAGGCCGACGCCGCGCCCGGAAATCTGCGTGAGCTTCTCGGCGGTGCTGAAGCCGGCCTCGAGGATGAACTGCAGCACCTCGTGGTCGGAAAGCTCGGCATCGGCCGCCATCAGGCCGCGTTCGACGGCCTTGCGGCGCACCGCGTCGAGGCGGATGCCGCCGCCGTCGTCGGCCAGGCTGAGGAGGATGTCGCCCCCCTCGCGGCCCAGCTCCAGGCGGATGCTGCCGGCCTCCGGCTTGCCGGCGGCGCGGCGCGCGTCGGCGGATTCGATGCCGTGGTCGACGGCGTTGCGCAGCATGTGCTCCAGGGGCGCGACTATGCGCTCCAGCACGGTGCGGTCCATTTCCCCTTCGGCGTTGCCGACGATGAATTCCACCTGCTTGCCCAGTTCGCCGGCGACCTGCCGGACGATACGCCGCAGGCGCGGCACCAGGCGGTCGAAGGGCACCATGCGGGTGCGCATCAGGCCTTCCTGCAGCTCGGTGTTGACCCGCGCCTGCTGCAGCAGCAGGGTCTCGGCGTCGCGGTTCTTCGCGGCCAGGGTTTCCTTGAGGTCGAACAGGTCGGAGGCGGACTCGAACAGCGCGCGGGACAGCTGCTGCAGCTGCGAGTAGCGGTCCATCTCCAGCGGGTCGAAGTCCTCGTAGCCGGCGCGCTCGGCGTCGGCCTGGTGGCGCGAGAGGATCTGCGCCTGGGTCTCGGTGTCGAGGCGGCGCAACTGGTCGCGCACCCGCTCGATGGTGGCGTCCATCTCCGTGAGGGTGGAGCCGACGTCGCTCACCTGTTGCTCGACGCGGCCCCGGAAGATGGAGGTTTCGCCGGCCAGGTTGACCAGGTTCTCCAGCAGCGGCGCCGGGACCTTCACCAGCTCCTGCGGGGCGCGCCGCGCGGCGGCCTGCTGCGCGGCCTCCTGGGCGCGCTGGACGAAGGGCAGCACCTTGGGCGCCTCGCTGCGCGGCGGCTCGGCGACGGCCATGATGGCGCCGGCGGCCAGGACCGGCAGCGGCGGCTCGACCGGCTCCGGCTCGCTGGCGGGCGGCGGCGTGACGGCCGCGGCGCTTTCCGCGGCGGCATCGGCCTCGCCGACCTGCTGGCGCAGGTGGTCCACTTCGTTCTGCAGGCCGTCGAAGCCGGACTGCACGTCGAGCAGCAGGCTGTCCGGCCAGGGCGCGCCCTGACGCTGGGCTTCGGTGAGGTGCTCCTCGAGGTCGTGGGCGAGGTCGCCGAGGGCGTTCTGCCCGGCCAGCCGCGCACCGCCCTTGAGGGTGTGGAGGATGCGCAGCAGCTCGTCGAGGGCGCCGTGGTCGCCATCGGCGTCCCAGCGGCCCAGGGCGTGCTCCATGCCTTCGAGCAGGTCGTCGGCCTCTTCCAGGAAGATGTCGATGATGTCCGCCGCCGGCTCGTCGCCGGCCAGCAGCGACGGCACCAGCGGCTGCAGGCTGACGCTGCTGGGCATGCTCAGCTGTTCGTCGGGGTTGGCGCGGAAGTCGCGGATCGCCGCGATCAGCGACTCGCCCTCGGGAACCGGCCGCCGGCCCTGCACCGCCTCGAGCATTTCCGCCAGGCGGTCGTGGCAGCGCTGGAGCAGGGCGAAGAGCCCGTCGCTGGCGCGCAGGCGCCCGCCGCAGAGGCCTTCGTAGAGGTATTCCAGTTCGTGGGCGAGGTCGCCGATGGGGCGGATCTCGGCCATGCGCGCGCCGCCCTTGAGGGTATGCAGGTCACGCTGCAGGGCTTCGAGCTCGACGCCGTTGTCGACGTTGCCCATCCAGCGCTGCAGCGCGCCGGCCGCGCTTTCCAGGATGTCGAAGCCTTCTTCGAGGAAGATGTCCACCAATTCCTGGTCGTGCACTTCCAGCGGTTCGAACGCCGGTTCCGCCGCGGGCTCGACGTCGTCGGACTGCTCCAGGGCCTGGGCGCTGGGATCGCTTTCCGCCTCATGGAGGAAGGTGGCGAGGTCGATTTCCTCCAGCACCGGGTCGACCGCCTCGGGCGCCGTGCCTTCGGTCTCCGGCTCCTGCTCGGGCTCGGGCTCGGATTCGCTCTCGTCGACGATCGGCAGCGGCGGCTCGTCCGCCAGCGGCTCGGCTTCGGCTTCGGCTTCGGCTTCGGCTTCGGCTTCGGCTTCGGCTTCGGCTTCGGCTTCGGCTTCGGCTTCGGCTTCGGCTTCGGCTTCGGCTTCGGCTTCGGCTTCGGCTTCGGCTTCGGCTTCGGCTTCA